>CALBEY010000141.1 GCA_937888805.1 uncultured Burkholderiaceae bacterium | reverse complement strand
GCCTATCCTGCGCTGTCGATTGTCGGTGGCTGGTCATTACCCGGCATGCCGTTCGTTCCTGTGAGTCGCCCCTTGCATGAAATACTGTTTACGATTCACGGTTGGTTGGCGATTGTTTTGTCGATTCTGGTTGTCGTTCACATCGCCGGTGCGCTAAAACATAGGTTCATCGACAAAGATGGGGTGTTTGATCGAATGAGCTTAAAAAAATAGCCACACACCCGGGTAAGAATCTAAGGAAAGACAATGTCAGCGACCACCACCAAACTGGCGACAGAACAAGTTGCACTTTCTTTTACCCCTTTGCACCCCACTTTCATGGCGCAGGTCAGCCACGTTGACCTGCGAACAGTCGATGATGAGGCGCGCTTAGCAGCTATCCGTGCCGGCATGGCTCAATATGGCGTGCTGGTTTTCAAGGGTCAATCGCTCTCAGGCCAAGAGCAGATCGCTTTTGCCAAGCGTTTGGATGGTGAGCTACACCGCAAGACCTCATCGGCGGTCCTCGCCAAAAACCGCTACGGCGACGAGGCATTGACCGATATCTCAAACGTGGGCGGTAACGGCCAAATATTGGATGCCGAAGACAGACGCCGAATTAACGGCATCAGCAACCGCATTTGGCACACCGACGCCTCGTTCGAAGACCCTGCTGGACGCTATTCGATGCTCTACGCGCGCACCATCCCGCCCGTGCGTGCAGACACGCAATTTGCTGATATGCGAACGGCCTACGAACAACTTGATGACCAGACCAAAGAAACCATCAAAGGCTTGCATGCCCACCATTCGATTGTCTACTCGCGCCACATCATGGGGTTTGATTTTTCACCTGAAGAAGCCGCTCGTCTGCCTGGCGCCGTGCATCCTTTGGTGCGTCGCTTCAATGAAACCCCGCGTGCATCTTTGTACTTGGCCTCACACGCCAGCCGGATCATGGAGTTGCCCGTGCCCGAAGGTCGACTACTGTTAAAAGACCTGATGGAGCACTGCATCCAACGCGAGTTTGTTCACTTTCACGAGTGGACCCAAGGTGACTTGGTGATCTGGGACAACCGCATGACCATGCATCGCGCCAGACCATACGATGATGTCAGGTACAAGCGCGAACTCACTCGAGTCACCACACTTGATGTCGAACGCGGTGAATCAGTCTCAGCTGATTGATTCCAAGACAGTCGTCAGATCTGAACCCTGGTGATGCGGCGCTGGCCCGAGCGTCTCCACGGGTAAAGCACCGCGGTTAACCCAGCACGTTTCGAATCCAAACCAATTTGCGCCGATGATGTCCCAACCGTTGCTTGACACAAACAAGACTTCTTGCGGCTTGACCGAAAACACTTCAGTGACCATGGCGTAAGTCACTGGCATGGTTTTGTATTGCCGCAAACCATCGACTGACAGCACCCGATCAATCCAAGGCGTCAATTCGGCATGTGACACAGCGCTGTTAAGCATTTCAGGGCTGCCATTAGACAAGATCGCGGTTTTAAAACCCAACGCTTTGAGTTCGCTCAAGACCGCTTTGTTTTCAGCGAATGCTTGTAGTTGCCCGTACGCATCCATCAGCGCACGCTCGGTCGCTTCTTCATTAACCAAACCCTGTTTGGCCAATGCGTAGCGCAACGCCAGTCGGGTGATTTCCCAAAACGATTGATAGAAGCGGCTACCCGTTGGCGTGAAAGGATCAGACAAACTGATCAGGCGGGTGTACTCCATTTGTTTGTCGCGCCACACAGCAGCCAACGTTGCACCTTGACCGGGATGATGACGCTCTAAAAGTGCTGCCACTGAATACACATCAAACAACGTGCCGTAAGCGTCAAACGCCACCACTCGAATCGACATGTCTAAACCCCTCGTTTTTATTTCACCGTGCGCGCATTTTGCCCAAAAAGTATGGCCTTGGACGCCTCATTAACGGTTGGTTGCGTTGAGACGGATTGACCCACAGCATAAGCCGCTTGAGTCGCTGGCCTTGCCGCCACTCGTTCAAACCATGACGCTAATGCCGGAAAATCGGCCAACACTTGCTGCTGGCGTTTGTGCGGCACGATCCACGGATAAATGGCCATATCCGAAATGGTGTACTGGTCACCCACGATATAGTCCCTGCCATCTGACAGGTGCTTGTTTAGCACGCCATAGAGCCGCGCGGTTTCGTTAACGTATCGATCCATGGCGTAGGTGATGCGCTCAGGCGCATACTGCACAAAATGATGGTTTTGCCCAGCCATCGGACCCAAACCACCCATTTGCCAAAACAACCACTCTAAGCACTGCACCCGAGCACGCGGCGCCTGAGGCACAAACTGTCCTGTTTTGTCAGCAAGATATAGCAGGATTGCGCCGGATTCAAAAACACTTATCGGTTCGCCGGCATCAATCGGCGCAAGATCCACAATCGCAGGTATTCGGTTGTTGGGGGCAATTTTTAGGAAGTCCGGTGCGAATTGATCCCCCTTCGAAATATTGACGGGGTGCATTTTGTACTTGATTTTGGCCTCATGTAAAAACAAAGTCACTTTATGCCCATTCGGCGTTGGCCAGTAATACAGGTTAATCATCGGACACCTCAATATTTAAATATAGCTAAAAGTTATTTGATTTATGGTGCTTACGCATCGTAACGTATAAGGGTAAATCTTCCGATCACAACCAAGTCAAACCAAATGTCTATTAACGAATGGGTTCTATCAGCCGCGCTAGCCATTGGACTCGTTTATGGCGGTGTCGCGCAAGTCAGCGGCTTTTGTCTGAACAGTGCGCTACGCCAACAGGTGATGCAAGGCAATGGCCATAAGCTGCGCTCATTCATGTTGGCCGTTGTGGTGGCGATGGTGGGCACTCAGGTGGCCTCTGGCTTGGGACTGATTGACCTATCCGATTCGATCTACCTCACCACGGGTCTGTCCTGGCTATTGATACCACTGGGCGGCATGATGTTCGGCTACGGCATGATCATGGCACGGGGCTGCGGCGCCCGCACTTTGGTTCTTTTGGGGCAAGGCAACTTAAGGTCACTGGTGGTGCTACTGTGCATTGGCATCAGTGCCTTTATGGCGTTAACGGGGGTGATCAGTCCTTTGCGAGCCGATGTTGCGCAAGCCACCTCGGCTACATTAGGATCAGCAAGCATTGTCGGCGAATATTTGCGCTGGGGTTTTGTCATCGCCTTTTGCGGCTCGCTGCTTTTATTTGTTTTTAACGACAAACAATTCCTCAAGCAACGCAAAGACATTTTCGGCGGTTTGATCATTGGCTCGTTGGTAGTGGCCGGCTGGCTAGCCACCGGTTGGCTTGGCTTTGATGATTTTGAACCCACGCCACTGACCTCATTGACATTCGTAGGCCCCGTCGGCTCAACCATTCAGTACAGCATGATTGCCACCGGTATGGATTTAAACTTTGGGATAGTGGTGGTGCTTGGTGTCATCATTGGCTCATTTATTGCCGCGCATTTGGGCGGTCAATTTCGCTTGATTGGCTTCGAAGAACACACCCCAATGCCTCGCTACATCATCGGTGGCATCCTGATGGGTGTGGGCGGTGCATTGGCCATGGGTTGTTCAGTGGGTCAAGGGCTCACTGGGTTGTCGACTTTGTCTTACGTCTCAATGATCGCATTCGCAGGTATCTTACTCGGTGCTTGGCTGGCATTGAGACGCGAACTGTCAGTAATCACGCCGCCGAAACCAGTACACCGACAACATCGCCGCGAACAACACCAATAAGGCGCTGGCTGCGGCGAACAGCGCCGAGACTTCGGTGCGCGAGCGCTCTAGCGCAAATTGTGTGGACAGCTGTTCATAAATACTCGCCATTTGCTCGGCATTTTCTGCCTTAAAAAACTCACCCTCAGTTAACAACGCCATGGCTTGTAATGTGCGTTCATCAACCGCCGCATAAAACGCTCGCCCGTCAAAGCCTGGAATGAATCCATCGGGAGTGCCGAACGCAACCGTGAACACGCGTATGCCCAACTGTGCGGCCAGTTGTGCGGCGGCGATCGGGTCAGGGCCCGTGGTGCGACGACCATCTGAAATCAAGACAATGGCGCCCGATTGGTATGACCCAGGCGCCACCGGTTTTAGATCGAACATCGACGGCTTAGATGCCCCTCGCTCCCGCTGAGCAGGATTAAAGCCGTAGATCAAAGGCTCAATGTCAAGCTCCAACTCAGGTCGCAAAACCGCCATGGCGAGCAACAGCCCACTGCCGGTGGCGGTTGCCCGCTGCAACCGAAAACGATCGACAGCAGCCAAGAGTTCAGTGCGATCATCAGTCACGCGCTGGGCGATTTGCGCCGTGCCAGCAAAGGTCACTAGCCCGACCCTGATGTCTTTGGGTAAATCACTGATAAAAGTCTTGACCGTCGATTGGGCCGCTTGCATCCGACTCGGCGGCACATCTTCAGCCAACATACTCAGTGACACGTCAACCGCGACAACCAGCGTGCGATAGTCTGCAGGCAACACCAAATCAGCGCTTGGCCGCGCCAAGCCAATCACCCCAGTCACGACGGCAAGCAGCATTAACACAGGCGGCACATGCCGGCGCCAGCCCTGACCGGAACTTAAAGCCCGGTTGACCAACAGCAGGGTCGAATAGCCAAAAGCTTGTTTGCGCTGTCGCTTCAGCAGCCAGTAGTAGCCGGCCACCAAAAGCGGTATCAGTAGAAAACCCCATAGCGCGTGAGGCCAAATAAAGTGCATAAGTGAAAGCTCGGCGTTAAGATGGCCTTACTGTATCACCGCTTGCCGTCTTAGGGTCATTTCATGAAACGCGCCACGCTATACAGCCGATCTTCTCAAGCCCGTGATTTAACCGGGCTGGTTGATCCTGAAAAATCCGCACCTGAAGCGGAAAATCAACAGTCATCAAATGCATCTGTTGGTCGGTCACGGGCGACATTTCTAACCTTTATCAAACGCCCCCTGTTCGTGCTTGGGCTGGGTGTTTTTTTGGTCGCTGCCATCATCTGGCAACTGACGCCTACAACACCAGCCACCCCCTCCATGGTCAAGGCAAACGTCGAAGCCATTGTTTTAGAGACCTTGGCGACCAAATCACTGCCCGCGCGAGCGGCCCAAGTCGCCGCCGCAGCATGGCCATCCGTGGTGAGCATACAAACCTTAGATGGTGAACCACCGACGGGCAACCTCATTGGTCAGAAAGGCAAAGGCGCTGGCTTTGTTATCAAAGACGATGGCTCAATCTTGACCAACTACCACGTCATTGCTGGTTCTGAACGAATCGTGGTGACTTTTGCCGATGGCATGGTCTCTCCAGCAGCGGTCGTTTCGTTGCAACCCGAACGTGACCTGGCTGTTCTACAGCCGGCTCAAATACCCGATGATCTTCAACCAGTGACGCTTGCGGCCAGTGGCGAAGTCAGGCCAGGCGATTTGGTCGTGGCTGTTGGCTTCCCGTTTGGCATGGGGCCGTCCGTGTCAGCGGGTGTGGTCTCAGGACTGAACCGCAGTTTTCCGCTGCCCGGGCGCGCGCCTTTAACAGGCCTGATTCAGTTTGACGCTGCGGTAAATCCCGGCAGCTCGGGCGGGCCACTGTTAAACCAAGACGGTGAGGTGGTCGGGGTGGTCACCGCTATTCTTAACCCCTCACCTGGCGGCACGTTTGCTGGTGTCGGTTTTGCCATCACCATGGAAAGTGCGGCCAACGCGGCCGGCATTCCGCCCTTCTAACTGGAGCGTACGAACCCATGAGTCAAGATCAGCGCTGGCAAGGTCAGCATTCTCCCGATGACGTTAAAGTTGCCGCGGCAACCATGGAAACCGTTCTATACGAGGTTAAGAAAATCGTTGTTGGCCAAGACGCTTTTCTTGAACGCATTTTGATTGCCATGCTGGCCCGGGGTCATCTTTTGATTGAAGGCGTGCCGGGTCTTGCCAAAACGCTCACCGTCAACACCTTGGCGCGCGTGGTCCAAGGTGGCTTCAAACGCATTCAATTCACGCCTGATCTGTTGCCTGCTGATCTGATTGGGACACGCATCTATAACCAAAAGACAGGTGAGTTCAGCACCGAGCTTGGGCCGGTTTTTACAAACCTCTTGCTTGCTGATGAAATCAACCGCGCGCCAGCCAAAGTGCAAAGTGCCTTGCTTGAGGTGATGCAAGAGCGTCAAGTCACCATTGCGGGTCAGACCCACCGCTTGCCAGCGCCTTTTCTGGTCATGGCCACACAAAACCCGATTGAAAGCGAAGGCACCTATCCATTACCCGAGGCCCAAGTGGACCGCTTCATGATGAAGGTGCTGGTTGGCTACCCTAAACCTGAAGAAGAGTTTGTGATCGTGCAACGCGCGATCGGTCAGGCCATTGAAGTGGCCACTCGCGCAACCACCGATGAATTGTCCCATTTACAAACCCAGTGCGACCGCGGTTTTGTTGACTCTGCCATCGTGCAATACGCGGTCAACTTAGTGAACGCCACACGCGCGCCACAAAGCGTTGGCTTGGCTTCTTTGTCAGACTACGTGATGTTTGGTGCTAGCCCAAGGGCCACAATCAGTTTGGTGCAAGGCGCTCGGGCGCTGGCATTTCTACGTGGTCGTGCTTACACCACCCCAGCAGATTTAATCGACATCGTGCCCGATGTGTTGCGCCATCGAGTCATGCTTTCTTACGAAGCGTTGTCTGATAATGTCAGTGCCGACACTGTGATTGAGGAAATCCTCAAAGCCGTCCCTGCGCCCGACAAACCGCTGCATAGCCATGTTCAAATTCCTTAAGTCACGGCAGCCCAGCAACCGAGAGGGTCAAACACCCACGCCAATGCCCATCAACGCTCAGGCGCTGCTGGCCCGCATGGCATGGATAAGCGCCAAGCGACTTGATGGCTTAATGCAGGGTGACTATCGGACTTTGTTCAAGGGTGCCGGCATGATGCTCGCGGACCTACGCGAGTACTTGCCCCACGATGACGTGCGTCACATGGACTGGAATGTGACAGCGCGTATGCAAACCCCTTATGTGCGCGAGCACGAACAAGACCGTGATTTAACGGCTTGGTTTTTGGTGGATCTATCAGCCTCGATTGGCTTTGGTTCGCGCCGTGTTTCTAAGCGCATGATCATGGCCGAAGCCGTCGCCCTACTGGGGCACTTACTACAAAGGCGAGGCAACCGTATCGGGGCTGTGATCGATCGCGCCGATCCGAAAAAAAATCTCGACATCATCCCCGCTCGGTCTGGCAAGCGCCACCTACTACATTTGCTGCATCGGCTTCTAAACCAACCCTTAAACCAATCTTCGAGCTCACCAAGCTTAAAGCGCTTACTCAATGGCGCCCAGCGTATTGTTGGGCGACGGGCGACGGTCTTTGTCGTTTCAGACTTTTTAACTGAGCCCGACTGGGATAAGGCGCTTATTGCTTTGGCCAGTCGGCACGATGTGGTGGCCATTCGCCTGGTCGACCCATTAGATCAACAGTTACCCAACTTGGGCATGATGACCTTTCGCGACGTTGAGACCAATCAGCAAGTTTTTATCGACAGCGGTGACCCGGGCTTTAGGCGTCGCTTTTTGCAACATGCTCAAGACCACGAAAATGCATTACTTCGCACATTCACCCGCGCTGGTGTTGACTGCCTTGAACTGAGCACTGACAGCACGGCCCACGAAGACTTGTTGCAGTTTATCGGTCAACGACAACGCTTTTTGCGGCAAGCCAGCGCGGGACAGACACATGTTTGAGGATTGGCGAGGGCCACTTTGGTGGCAAGAAGCTGGACTGGTTTTTATTTGGCCACTTCTGTTGTGGCTTTTGTTGCTGATACCGATGGGCATGGTGGCCTATCGACTCATGCGCCCGCGCCACGCTTTTGAGTTTTGGGGTTTCTCAAGTGGCATCTTGGTGATCATGGGTCTGGTCTTATTGATCTCGGCCATTGCTCGACCACAAATGCAATTCAGTTCGCCCTCGCGTGCCGATCGACTGATGGTCGTGCTCGATATTTCTGGCAGCATGCGCGCTGACGATGTGGCACCTAGCCGGTTTGATGCCGCCAAACTCACCATCAACGAATTGCTTGACCAGCAACCCGCCAACTTGCGGGTTGGCTTGGTGACGACCGCCGCCACAGCCACGCTTGTACAAACACCCACCACTGACCGAGAGGCACTAAAAGCGGCCATTGATGGCATCTCTTTGCAAACCGGATCGGCTTTGGGCAGTGGTCTGCTGATTGGCTTGTCTGAGCTGCTACCGAGTGCGGGCATTGATGTGCAGCAAATCATGAATGCCAGTCTCAATCGCAATGACACGTCAGGCAACCCTGAGTGGCAGCCAGCCCCTGAAAAAATAGCCCCACCAGGCTCAAATCGAGCTGTCGCCATGGTCTTGATTTCTGATGGTGAGTCTAATGTGGGACCGAGTGCGATGGCCATGGCAGAACTTGCTGCCCAATTCGGCGTCAGGATTCACACCGTGGGTATCGGTACAAACCAAGGCGCCGTCGTCAAAGCCGAAGGAATTTCTCAACGGGTGCGATTGGATGAGGCGTTGTTAACTGAAATTGCCCAGACCACGATCGGGCAGTCCCATCTAGGCGCCACAGCCCAAGATTGGCGAGCCATCTACGAGGCCATTGACGCGAGCATTCAGTTTGACCGTCGTCAACCGATTGAAATTTCAGCGCCACTCACCGGCTTTGGCTTATTGCTCATCTTAATTGGGATGGTGATCCGCTTGTTTCGGCAAGGACGCATCCTCTAGCTCGAATATCAGGCAACTGGGAAAATGATCAAAGGGTTTTGAGGCAAACGCTAACAAGCGCGCATGTGATACCTTACTCACTTAAGGATCTTTTGACTCGATCCGAGCGACATCAGTGCTGTAAAAATGCCTTCCACTAAACACACCCTATCCGATGGCCAATTGGCCTTGCTCGTTCTATTTATCTGCTTTGCATTTAACATGGCAGGTCGGGGTATTGCGGATACCTATGTCGCTTTTCTATTGCCACTTGAAACTGAGTTCG
>CALBEY010000140.1 GCA_937888805.1 uncultured Burkholderiaceae bacterium | reverse complement strand
AGTTCTTACGACCAACATGTTCAAACATACCAACGCTGGCGATGCGATCATATTTGCCGTCAACCGTACGGTAGTCTTGAAGTTTGAATTCAAGATCCAAGCCTTTGTAGCGCTCGGCTGCCCAAGCAGCTTGCTCTTTTGATACCGTGACCCCCGTGCACTTGACCCCATATCGCTCGGCTGCAAATCCCATCAAGCTGCCCCAGCCGCAACCAATGTCAAGCAAGCGCATGCCCGGTTCGAGCCCAAGCTTTTGGCAGATCATGTCAAGCTTGGCTTCTTGAGCTGCATCAAGTGTTTGAGCGCCATCAGCCCAAAAACCGCAGGTGTAGGTCATCCGTTTATCAAGCATTGCCGCGTAAAAATCATTACCGAGATCGTAGTGAACCTGACCCACAGCCCAAGCACGTTTGAGTGTTTGCCGATTCAGCAGCCGCGTGCGTAGTGCATGAAAAATCAATCGCAGGGGTTTGACTTTATGATCGAGCCGAGCCGCCAGTAAGTGGGTGAAGAAAGCGTCAAGCCGATGGGCATCCCACTGCCCATCCATGTAGGCTTCACCCAAACCGACATTGCCCATCGCAAAAACGCGATCAGCCAGTTTTGGGTGATGTATTTGAATGTCTTGGTCACGGTCGCCGTTGATTCGAATATCGGCAGACTCTAGAAGCTCCTCCATGAGCGTATACATCTTGGAGGTGGCGCTCGTTTGGGCGGTTTGAACCTTGGTCTCAGTTTCCATGGATCGACCTCTTACTGATTTCGTCGGGCGTTACTTTTTGGCGGTGTCGTTGCTGTGGTTCGTGGCAATGGTCTTGCTGGTGCCACTTAAGGGATTTGCACAATCACATTAACGTCAATGGCCTCTCTTTTTCAAACATTGAGTTAGCATTCGTTTGAGTCAAACACCAAACGGTCAATCATCAAGCAAACCCAGCCTTTTTGGCAGTGCCACTGACTGCTCGGTGGACTACCGATTGATTTTAAAATTCGCATGTACCGCACAGTTAACGTCGATCATGACTGATCAGACCGTTGTGACTGTCAATGACAGTATGGTTATGACTGCGCCCTACAGTAAAAAGATAAATGAAATATTGAACACTGGCAAGCGGCAGGGCAGCAGCAGTACAGTGGCAGGAATTCGGCTTGACCTACTCTGGGCCTGCAAAGGCCAGCCCAACCTGGGGGTCAAGTTGTTGAAATGTCTAAAAATGACGATAAAAGCTCAGGGATGACATCAATCATTCGTCCTTGTCGTCGTCTTGCGCAATGACCATAAATGGCCAGTTTTTAGAGTGCCATAGCGACATTGGTTAGCCAGCAGCTGTTGCTTTGGCGCAAGACAGGCTCATGGGTGACGAAATCGCCAATGGAAAGCAGCGCATGTCTGCACCGATTGAGAATGCTGTAATGGGAGGTTATTTGATGCCCGCGCGCATGAATGATTGCACGAACTGTCGCTGAAAGATCAGA
>CALBEY010000139.1 GCA_937888805.1 uncultured Burkholderiaceae bacterium | reverse complement strand
TGGTATTTTTTGGTGGCGCATCCCTGATTCGAACAGGGGACCTGCGGATTATGATTCCGTCGCTCTAACCAGCTGAGCTAATGCGCCGAAGAGGAAAATCTCGAGAAAGCGATCATAGCATTTTTTACCAAGCGAATCAGATCTCGATTTTTGGTTAACCTTTGCGCATGAAAACAACCCGCCAAGCTTCAACACGTATCTGGGATCTACCCACCCGCTTATTCCACTGGCTGTTTGCCGCTGCTGTGATTGGTGCCATTGTCACCGTGAAAGTCGGTGGCTCTTGGATGGATTGGCACATGCCATTTGGTGTCACAGCCCTTGTTCTACTGACTTTTAGGGTTATTTGGGGCTTCACGGGTTCGCGCTATGCCCGCTTTTCTTCCTTCGTGAAGGGCCCTAGGGCTGTTTGGCATTACCTGCGACACCCTGAAAAGCACTCGCCAGCGGGACACAGCCCATTGGGTGGCTTATCTGTGGTTGCTTTGCTCTTGGTCGTGGCCGTACAGGCTGGAACTGGCTTGTTCGCCACCGATGACATTCTCACCTCGGGACCATTAAATCAATTCGTTTCAAGCGACACGGCAGCGCTTTTAACCAGCATTCATAAATGGAACGAAAATATTTTGTTTGGCTTGATTGGGCTGCACCTGCTGGCCATTGCCATTTACGCCTTGCGCGGCAAGCAACTCGTGCCCGCCATGATTACGGGCGATGTGCCCTTGGAGAACTTACCTAGCAACACCGTGCCAGCACACGACACCGTTGGTTTAAAAATCTGGGCTTTGGCACTGATCGTGGTTTTGGGCTGGATGGGCTGGAAGCTGGTGAACTTTGCCAAATTGGCGCCGATGGGGTTTTAAACACCCATTAACCGAGCACATTAGAAGCAAAGCGCAGCAATGCTCTGAAACCAGTGTGTTGCGCTTGCGCATCGGCTTTGAGAACCCAAACTCGGATAACCCACTATTTGCGGAAGTTATCGTGACAAGCTTTACAGCTTGCACCCGTTTTAACGAAAGCGGCACGCAACTTATCAAGATCTCCCGCTTGGGCCGCTGCCGTTAGTGGCTTTAGAGAAGCCAAAAACTTATCCTGAGCAGCTTTAAATCCATTGGTATCGCTCCAAACCACTTCCAAGGCGCCACCACCTTCTGTACCTGGCCCGAATGCGACCCAAGGCAATGTTGAAAGCACGTCAAGCACTGACACCTCTGCCGCTACACGAGCTTTATCGTATGGCACTTGCCCCTTAATCACCGGTTGCAACGCAGAAAAATGCGCTTTGATCATCTGAAAAGCACCCTGCCGATACTTAACGGCATCCTCAGCTTTGGCAAAGAACTGCGCGTTCGCGCTAGCCGCCATGAACGGAGACGCCAGCGCAATCAATACTGCCGCTAACATAGGTTTCTTCATGAGTCACTCCTTAACGATGAAGCTGGCCGAAATTGCCAACGCAATAAAACTCAAAGATTAAACGGTAACCGCTCAGGGCTGCTTGGCAAGCGCCACTGACAAGCCAAGATAAGTGCGTGGTGTCATTTCCAACAAACGCGTCTTGTCGGCTGCGGGCAATTCAAGCGTCTCAATGAACTGACGCAGCGCCTCTTTGGTGATGCCTTTGCCGCGAGTCAGCGCCTTGAGTTGCTCATAGGGCTGGGGCAGGCCGTAGCGCCGCATCACCGTTTGCACAGGCTCAGCTAACACTTCCCAGCACTCGTCAAGGTCACCATCAATGGCAGCCGCGTTGACCTCTAACTTTCCCAACCCCCTAGCGCAAGCATCGTAGGACACCAGACAGTAGCCAAACGCCACGCCAACATTGCGCAAGACTGTGGAGTCAGTCAAATCGCGCTGCCAGCGCGAAATGGGCAGCTTCTCTGAAAGGTGACGCAGCATGGCATTGGCCAAACCCAAATTACCTTCCGAGTTCTCGAAATCAATCGGGTTGACCTTATGTGGCATGGTCGAAGAACCCACTTCACCATCCTTCAATCTTTGCTTAAAGTAACCCAGAGAGATATAGCCCCAGACATCACGGTTTAAATCCAACAGCACTGTATTGGTGCGAGCGATCGCGTCAAAGAGCGCCGCCATCCAGTCGTGCGGTTCAATTTGAGTCGTGTGGGTGTTTTGTTCGAGGCCAAGCTTATTGAGCACTTTACGACTGAAACTGACCCAATCAACATCAGGATAAGCGCTTAAGTGTGCGCTGTAATTACCTGTCGCACCGTTTAACTTTGCCAAGGGTCTGACCGCTTTTATCGCCTCGATGCAAAGCGCCAAACGATGACTTACGTTAGCAAACTCTTTACCCAGTGTTGTTGGCGTCGCAGGCTGACCGTGCGTGCGAGACAACATCGGCTGCTCAGCATGCTCAAGAGCTAGGCCACGAAGCTGCCCCATCAGGGCATTGAGTGCTGGCACCACAACTTGGTCGCGCGCACGTGTAAACATCAACGCGTGCGATGTGTTGTTGATGTCTTCCGATGTGCACGCGAAATGAATGAACTCAGCAGCCTGCGCCAACGAAGAATCGCTTTTCACCTTGTCTTTCAACCAATACTCAACGGCCTTCACATCATGGTTGGTGACTTTTTCAATCGCTTTAATGCTGCTGGCATCCTCAGCTTTGAACTCACTAACCAAGCCTGATAACAGCTGCTTGGCTGAGTCGCTAAATGGCGCCACTTCGGGCAATCCCTCTTGTGCAAGCCCTTCTAGCCACGCCACCTCGACCTCAACACGGTGAGCCATGAAACCGGCTTCAGAAAGCAAAGGTCTTAATGCATCACAACGATTGGCATAGCGGCCATCAAGGGGTGACAGCGCCGTTAAGGCGTGATGTGCGAAGTTGGTTGACATGGGCTGATAATGTGTTTTGAATTATTGTGAATGTTGGCTAAAAAACGACAGATCTTCGTTGCTTGAGTTTATCACCTCATGATTTGCAAACTGAGGGGGGGGTTCAAGCTATACACTTAGCTTTATGGTTAATTGTCGGTTTAGTGAAATCTTAACGCTCAACATTAACAAACTTCGGAAAAACCAAAACTCCCATGAAACTTATTGGCTCACTCACCAGTCCCTACGTGCGCAAAACTCGGATTGTGTTTGCAGAAAAGAAACTCGAATACAAGTTTGAAATCGAAAACGTCTGGGAACCCACAACAAAGATTCAGAGCCACAACCCCATCGGCAAGGTACCTTGCCTGTTGGTTGAAGAAAATGAATCCTTATACGACTCACGGGTTATCGTGGAATATCTCGACACGCTTTCGCCTGTTAGCCGTTTGATTCCACAAAGTGGCCGCGAACGCGCCAACGTCAAATGCTGGGAAGCACTCGGCGATGGACTGCTTGACGCTGGTGTGACAATTGTGAAAGAAAAACAACGCCCAGCCGAACAAATCAGCCACGATTGGATTGAACGCCAACTCGGCAAAATCCATGCTGCATTAGCAACAATGAGTCGAGACTTGGGAGAGCAGTCATTTTGCACAGGGGTGAACTATTCGTTGGCAGACATCGCCGTGGGTTGCGCACTGGGCTATTTGGACTTCCGATTTCCTGACATTGGCTGGCGCACAACCTACCCGAATTTGGCCAAGCTCTACGAAAAGCTTGCGGCACGCCAATCATTTATCGACACCGCCCCGCCAGCAGCTTGATCAATTTTTAAGAAAATAATCGTCGCAAGGCGGTAACCCGACGGTTACCGCCTCACATCAGTTGATAATGCCACCACCCAAGCACACCTCGCCGTCATAGAGGACAGCTGATTGCCCTGGGGTGACCGCCCACTGCGATTGCTCAAAATCAAGCACAAACGCCGTCGCATCCGCCTGCTTCAAATTGGCAGACGTGTCGACTTGGCGATACCGTGTCTTAACGGCATAACTAGCCGTGCAAGCGGGTGCAACGCCTGCGACCCAGCTGCTTTGTTCAGCGCTTAACGTGCGGCTCAATAAACTAGGATGATCATGCTTGGGCACGACATACAATGTATTTGAAGCAAGATCCTTTTTGGCGACATACCAAGTAGGACCCGAACCGTCGGCTTGCTGATAGCCCCGTATGCCACCCACTCCCAATCCTTTGCGCTGGCCCAAGGTATAAAAAGACAAGCCGTGATGCGTGCCCACAATCAATTGGTCGAGGGTTTTAATGGGTCCAGGATCTGTTGGTAGGTATTGATTCAAAAACTCCCGAAACGGTCGTTCACCAATAAAACAAATCCCGGTCGAGTCTTTTTTTGCAGCGTTATGTAACCCGATGTCTTGAGCGATCTGGCGAACTTGTTTTTTGGGGATATCACCGAGCGGAAAACAGCTATGCGCGAGTTGCGACTGATTAAGCCGATGTAAGAAATAGCTCTGATCTTTGGTTTCATCGCGCCCTCTGAGCAACTCAAAACGCTTGGGATCCATCGGGCTCGGACGCACGCGGGCATAGTGCCCCGTGGCAATCAGATCTGCGCCCAGACGCATGGCGTGATCTAAAAAAGCCTTGAATTTGATTTCAGCATTACACAGGACGTCCGGATTGGGTGTGCGACCAGCCGAGTATTCACGTAAAAACTCGGCAAACACTCGGTCTTTGTACTCGGCAGAAAAGTTCACTGCCTCAATGTCGACACCCACCAAATCAGCAACACTGACCGCATCGAGCCAGTCTTGCCGCGTTGAACAGTACTCGCTGGTATCGTCTTCTTCCCAATTTTTCATGAATAGCCCGATCACCTCAAAACCCTGTTGCTTGAGCAACCAAGCTGAAACTGACGAATCAACGCCGCCTGACATCCCAACCACAACCTTGCGCCCACGATTTAAATTTGATGGTTTCATGGCTTCAATTGTACTTCTCTGGTGTATAACCTTACCTAAGAAAAAAGTTAAATCATGAATAAACAAGGAGGAAACCGATGCAAATCGGCATTCCGAAAGAATCGCTTGACGGGGAAACCCGAGTTGCCGCAACCCCCGAAACGATCAAAAAACTGATGTCTGCTGGCCACGAGGTTCTCATCGAGCACGACGCCGGACTTGCGGCTCGCTTTGGTAATGATGCTTATGAAACCGTTGGCGCAAAACTCACCAATGCTGGTGAGGCACTGAGCGCCTCGCTGGTTTTAAAAGTTCGCGCGCCGACGGAAACTGAGCTAACCCACATGAAACCCGGCAGTGTCTTGGTTGGCATGCTTGATCCCTTCGACGCCGAGGGGCTTGAAGCC
>CALBEY010000138.1 GCA_937888805.1 uncultured Burkholderiaceae bacterium | reverse complement strand
CTTGAAAGCTCCCGTTCTCGCGAAACGGGTGGTACTGGGTTAGGCTTGGCGATCGTGCGTTTAGTGGCGCACAACCATGGTGGCATGGTGCAACTTACCAACCGCTTTGAGGGTGGTTTGCGAGCTAGGATGGTGCTACCGATCACCTTATATTAGTCTTGGGATTGATTGACGGTCACGGGTGGTTCGGATTGCTCTACCCCGCCACCGATGGCGAGATAAAGCGCCAAACTGTCGCTTAAGCGCTGGGCTTGTGCGGCCACTCGTTGAATTCTGATCTGTTCAGCCTGCTGCTGAATGACGAGTAGCTCAAGGCTACTAGCGGCACCCAGATCAAACCGTCGCTGGGTCGAGCGCACTGATCCTTGTGCAGCTGCGTCAGCTGCTGCAATGGCTGCGAGCGCCTGGGCGTCGTTTTCAATGGCGCGTAGGCTGTCAGCAACTTCACGCAAAGACTGCAGCACGACATTTTGGTAATTGGCTGCAGATGCATCAAATGCTGCTAACGCGGCACGGCTTTCGGCTGGCAATCCCGCGTTAAAAAGTGGCTGCGTCAGTTGGCCTAACAATACCCACACGGCAGATCCAGGGCCGAACAGGGCACCAGTGGTGAGCGCCTGGGTGGTGGTGCTCGCGCTTATGGTCAGTTGTGGGTACATGCGTGACAGTGCCACCCCATATTCGGCATTGGCCACTTTCATAAGCGCTTCCGAGGCCGCAATGTCAGGTCGTTGCCTCACAAGTTGAGAAGGGATCACCAATGGCAATTCGCTGGGTAACGAGAAGTCTGAAAGCGTAAAATTAGGTATGTTCCCAGCGCCTGGCGCTTGGCCCGCAAGCACGGCAAGCAGATGGTCTGCCTGTTGAATTTGTTTTTGTATACCAGGCAACTGCGAGCGAGTTTGCTCTGCCTGGGCTTTCAAGCTTAGTGCCTCATCAGGTGAGGCATGGCCTAGTCGCACACGCTGATTGGCTAGGCGCAATTGCTCGTCTTGCGACTTCAGAATTTGTGCTGTGGCCGCGTATTGCGATGCGAGCCTTGCACGCATTATCGCAGTGCTAGTAATGTTACCAGCTAGCGTCAGTTCGGCTGCTTGCAACTCGTATTGCCGTAAGTCGACCCGTGCCGACAGTGCTTCGACCTGCCGAGCAATACCACCTGCGACGTCAAGGTTGTAGTACACAGCCACGCTTGCGTTATAGAGACTGTACTGGCGATTATCGCCAGTCAACCCTTGGCTACTCTGGCTAGTTTGCTGGCGCTGTGCGCCCGCACTGCCTAGCACTTGCGGCAGTTGGGCAGAGCCTGCATAGGCTATCAACAGCTCCTGAGCCTCTCGCAGTTTTGCTTGTGCACTAGCCAGTGTTGGGCTGGTTTTGTAAGCCTGTTCAATCAGGGTATTCAATTCATCTGACTCAAACGAGCGCCACCACTGGGCATCCACCACCGCACCTAGCATGATGGTCTGTGAATTGCCAAGGTCCACCGTCGCAGAAACGGTCTGATTAACCGGTGGTGTGGTGGTGTACTGGACAACAGTTGGTGCCGTTGGGCTGACAAAGTTTGGACCGACTGCACAACCAGCCAGCCCAAAGAGTGCGAAGCTGAGCACTAGATTGCGCAAGCTTACGCAGGTCCATGGCTGGTTGGTGAATATTATTGGGCGATCAGGCTTCATGTCATTCTCAAGTCGGGTCATTCGCAACGTTGGGGTCATTCAAATCCTCGGCCTTGACCAGCCTCTTCATGAGTAACGCCATCACGAATGTGATAAATTCGCTTGAATGTTGGGATGATTTTTTCATCGTGGGTGACTACGATGATGGCAGTCTCAAACTTGGCAGCCATGTCGTTCAGTATTCGAATAACAGCCATGGCTCGTTCAGAATCAAGTGGTGCGGTTGGTTCATCGGCCAAGATCACCGGAGGGCGATTGACTAGCCCTCGGGCAATCGCCACGCGCTGCTGTTCACCCCCCGACAATTGCGATGGCATGGCTTTTGCGCGATGGTGCACATCAAGTGCGGTCAAAAGATCGAGCGCTCGCTGACGAGCCTTCTCGTTCGTCACACTGGCCAACATTGGCAGCAGTGCAACGTTGTCGGTGACATCTAGAAAGGGGATCAAATAAGGTGCCTGAAACACAAATCCGATCTTGTCGCGGCGTAAGGCGCGTAAGTCCCGCACTTTCCAACCCCCATCAAATATCACTTCATCACCAAGCGTCATACGTCCGGCGCTCGGATCGATTACCGCACCCAGGCATTTGAGCAGTGTGCTTTTTCCAGAACCTGATGGGCCTATTAGACCCACCACTTCGCCCGGTGCAACCGACATATTAACGTCCTTTAACGCGTCAACCGCCATATCCCCTTGGCCATAGCGTTTGGTGATACCTTCAATGAGTATGCCGTTACCTGCCATATCAGCCTCCAATCGCTTCAGCCGGATCGACCTGTAACGCCATACGGATAGCCACCAGACTGGCAAACACGCAAATCACCGTGACCGCTATAAAGCCGATCACGGCATCCATGGGCATGAGCAATACATATTTAGGGAAAAGCGGTGCGGCAAAAGCGGCGGTAATGCGACCGACCACGAAGCCAATAAGCCCCAAGGCCACGGCTTGTTGCATGATCATGGCGGCAATTGTGGTGTTGCGTGTGCCAATGAGTTTGAGCACTGCGATCTCGCGGATCTTGTCCATTGTGAGTGAATAAATGATGAAAGCAACAATAGCAGCACTCACGATAGCAAGGATCACCAGAAACATGCCGATTTGCTTAGCAGACGTGGCAATCAGCTTGCCAATTAATATGTCTTCCATCTCAGCGCGGGTGTAGACTGTCAGTCGCTTGAAACGCTCAATGTCACGCGCCACCTCTACAGGCGAGTGGCCGGGTGCTAGCCTTACCAGCACGGCGTTGACAAATGAGTTGGTACTTTGTGAGGCAATCACAGCATCAAGCAGGCCAGGCACGCCAGGACGATTGAAAATCGGGTTGGATTCGGTGCGCCGCCTACTGGCCCAGATAGCGTCGTTGTCTTTTAGGAACTGCGCTTCCTGAGCATCCTTGAGCGGAATAAACACCATGGGATCACCGCTAGAGGACACCATGCGGCGGGTTAGACCCACTACCCTGTAATGATTGCGGCGAATTTTAATCAGGTCGCCGATCTGGAATCCCGTGGCAATGTCAGCGACTGCTTCGTAGTGACCACGGGCAATATGTCGCCCAGCAATCAAGTAAGGTGGCCAGCCGGGCGTGACACCCAGCTCGCCTGGCGCAATCCCCACGGCCATGGCGCGCACGTCTGTATCGCCCTTGCGAACTTGCATGGTGAGGTAAGTGATATTGGCGGCTTCCTCT
>CALBEY010000137.1 GCA_937888805.1 uncultured Burkholderiaceae bacterium | reverse complement strand
TTTGGTTCCAAAGGTCCAGATGGAACGGCTTGGCGTGGCTTGGTCTATAAGTCACCCGCTCAGACACCCGTCAAGGCCATTGGCCCAGGTAAAGTTGTGTTTGCCCAACCCCTGCGCGGCTACGGCAATATGATTATCGTTGACCACGGCAAGGAATACACCAGCATCTATGGCTACAACCAATCACTCACCAAACAAGTCGGCGATATGGTGCGCAAAGGCGAGACCGTGGCATTGGTCGGCGATACCGGTCAATTGGCTGACGATGCACTTTACTTTGAAATCCGAAAAGGTAGTTTGCCGATTAATCCGTCTATTTACCTATCAACCAATCCGTGATTAATACGCATAGCGCTCAATATGCGTTTGTGAAAAAACCTTCCATGCCGAACCACCAACTCGGCATGGGCATCACGCGATGTCGCGCAGCCGTTGCTGTTGCTAACGGATAGGCTGGCTAGTAGGCTGGGTGCAACCGAGTAACCATAACCAGCTGAATGGCACTTAGCGTAGCGCTCATGTTTCCAAATAACTCGCCTTGGTGCCCAACATTAAAACTAAATTAGGGGTGATCATGAAGCTGCATTCGCAACCGCGTACCACCCTAAACGATCAGACCATAGCCTTCATAATAAATTTAACAAAGCGTTTAGCAATACATCTCGCTTTTTACACCTTAAGTGTGCTGCCGTTTGTTTCAACATGGCCATTTCAAACCCGTTAAATAGATCCCTTTAAAAAGCCCCCCATGTCAAAAGAACCGGTCTCAAACATCACCCTCTTCTGGTCATTCAGAAGCCCGTATTCGTACCTGGCGCTGCCAAGACTTCAAGCATTGAGTGAGTCAACCGGTGTGGGCGTTGACATCCGAGTGGTGCACCCAAACATCATGCGCAACGCCAATTACTTCAAAACCATGAATCCCTTGGCCAGACCGTACTTCATGCGAGACACGCAACGTTATGCCGCCTTTCTTGGCATGCCATTTCGCCGCCCCGTCCCTGACCCCATCACGCAAGACCCCGTGACACTTGAAGTGGCCCCCCATCAACCGCTGGCCCGCTGGCTTGGTCACTTGGGCATTGCTGCCAAAGAAGCTGGCGGCGGCTTGGCGTTTTGCGCAGCGGTCTCACGGTTGTTGTGGGATGGGTCTGTGGACCAATGGCATGAAGGCGACCATCTTCAAAACGCTTGCCACCGGGCGGGACTCGATTGGTCAACACTGCTTGCTCAAGTCACCGAAAACCCCGACCACCACGAACAGCAACTAAAAGCCAACGCAGACGCACTAACAGCAGCTGGTCACTGGGGTGTGCCCACCATGGTTTACGCCGGTGAGACGTTTTTTGGGCAAGACCGTATGGATGTTCTCGGTTGGCACGTCAAACAAAGCATTGGCAGCGTTTGATAGGCACAGAGAAAATTAAACGGCGGTGGGATTTTTTAATGAACATGGCAGGATCTGTCTCAACAGATCCTGCCATGGATGCACATTCACTGATGTTATGCACCAACCTCACGACTAAGAAAAATCGGCGCGGTTTACTCCGAACCCAAGCCTAAATTGTTGGGCTGACGCTTTTCAATCGACCACTTCAAAAGCGCGGCACTGCGATAAAAGCCGTGGGCAAACTTGCTATATGGCATCGTCAAAAAGAACGCCATCACAAAGCCCAAGTGAATTGCCAAAAGCAGTGCCATGGCCGAGGTGTCACGCCATACCAAAAGAGCCAAACCGGTCAGGCTCACCCAAAAGAGCAACGCAATAAAACCACGATCCATGGTCTGTTGGCTGGGGTCACCATGCAAAGGCGCGCGGTGTTTGTTTAACCAAAAGAGACCCGCCGGCCCAATCAACAAACCAATGCCACCCACCGTGCCAAGAATCACCGGCAAGCTGGTGTAGCCGTAAGGCGCTTCCCAACCCAACACATAGTGGTAAATCGTCGCCACCGATGTCGCCGCTAAACAAAGCATAAAGCCGTAAAAGGTTAGGTGGTGAAACACCCGTCGGCGATGCGTGAAACGATCGTCCTCGTCGTTACAGCCCAGACCATGACCACCGTCTAGGTACTTCAACTGCAACACGTTTTGGGTGGCTTCAAACATGGCTGGTGTGGATGGCCTGCCCGGACTGGTGTCTCGCCAAAACTTAACCAACCCAATCACGATCGCTAAGATCGCCAAAGAGAACACGCTACCAAACATCACCACCATGGTGTTGTGTGGGAAGACCGCGTAAAAATCACCGGCCAATGGCTCGTGCCAAAGGGTGCCCTGCGAGATCAAAGCCAAAATCAAAAACAAAATCACGCCAAAGGCCGTGGCCAAAGACAAGGTCAAGCCATTTCGTTCATACAAGCGGCCCAAAGGCGCCGGCCATGCATATGAAATGTAAGTTTCCTTACGAACCTTTGCCATCGACTGCGGCACATTGACACCAAACTCATGCGGTGGCGCGTACTGGCACGCGTGCAAACAAGCCCCGCAGTTGTGGCAAAGGTTGGCCAAGTAATTTAAGTCAGCTTTGTTATCGAACGACAAGCGCCGCGTCATGGCAGGAAATACCGCACAAAATCCTTCGCAGTAACGGCAAGCGTTACAGATGATCATGATGCGGGACACTTCTTTTTCATTTTTCGACAACGGTTTGTCGTGCCAATTGATGGCCTGTTCGGTCAAGGTATCAAGCGACGACATGGTCTACTCCTGCGTCTTGTTTTTGTGCCGCGATGGCTGCTTGTGCGCCAGCCAAACGGCCAAACACAGTGCCAATCGACATGCCAACACCCGCGGTATAACCCTTACCCAACACATTACCGGCATTGATCTCACCGGCGGCATACAGGTTCGGGCTGCGCTCGCCACCAAAGAACACACTGGCCTTGTCGTCGGTTTTTAGGCCAAGATAGGTAAAGGTGATGCCCGGTCTAACTGCATAGGCGTAAAACGGGGCTTTATCAAGCGGCAATGCCCAATGGGTTTTGGCGGGCTCGATGCCCTCGGTGCGGCAGTCATCCAAAATCGTGTGGTCAAACGTACCCGGCGCGCAGGCCTGGTTGTAATCGGCCACGGTTTTTTCCATGACAGCACGATCCAAACCGAGCTTGTCGGCCAACTCACCAATCGTCTGCGCCTTGGTGCCTTCAAACACGGGTGGCATGAAACGGCCAATGGCTTTGGAGTCAATGATTGAGTATGCAATTTGGCCCGGCTGCAAGGCCACCAAACGCCCCCAAATGGCATAACGCTTGGGCCAGAAGTCTTCACCCTCATCATAAAAACGCACCGCATCGCGGTTCACCACCACGCCAAGCGACACGCAGTCGATGCGGGTGCAAATACCACCGTCATAAAGCGGTGCGCGCGCATCAATGGCCACGCAATGCGATTGTGACGGGTCACCAATAATATCGGCACCGGCTTGCATCATCACCTTCAAAACCGTGCCGGTGTTAAAGCGCGTGCCACGGATCAGGAAGTTATCAGAAGGCCATTCGCCGCGCTCATTTTGCCCCCAAGCCTCGCGCAACCACTCGCGGTTAGACTCAAACCCGCCACAGGCCAAGACACAAGCCTTACCTTCAAAACGCTTTTCACCCGAACGCACTGCCACAAACCGCGACCCATCAAACTCAATATCATCAACCGGGGTCTCATAAAGAATGTCCACACCGAGGTTTTCTGCGCTGCGGTAAAAAGCATTGACCAGTGCTTTGCCACCGCCCATGAAAAACGCATTGGTCCGTGCCACATGCAGGGCACCAGACAATGGCGGCTGGAACCGCACGCCATGCTTTTGCATCCAACCGCGGCAGCGTGATGACTCTTGAATCACCATCCGCGCCAACTTCTCATCGGTCAAGCCACCCGTGACTTTGAGCAAGTCCTGCCAAAACTCTTCTTCAGGGTAGGAATCGATTAGCACGTCCTGCGGGCCGTCGTGCATGCACCGTAAGTTGCGCGTGTGCTGCGAATTGCCGCCACGCCACTCAAAAGGCGAGGACTCCAGCATCAACACGGTTGAACCTGCCTCACGGGCCGTCAATGCCGCGCACAGCGCCGCATTGCCACCACCGACCACAATGACATCCCACTGTTTAGTCATGATTGTTTAATCCAAGTTTGAAATGCTTAGTTCAGGTCTTGTTTGGCTGATATTTCAGGCTTTTGACCGATATGTTGCCACTTTACGCCGCTATATCGCTGTACACCAGTCCTACAAACCACCCTAGGTGTTCACAATTAGTGAATGATGGCGCCCCGGCGCATTAAAGCCACCAAGAACGCTGTCAGTGCGCGCCGGGCCACTGCTCCAATTGCACCAAGGCCAAGGCAGTCTCAGAAATCACACGCCGTGTGGCTAAGGCAGCTGGTGACAGCTCGTCTTCGGGCAAACTGGCAATAAAGCTTGGACGCACCATGTCGCGCTGCGAGAAGGCCATCGCTTTGATGGTCGGGTCACTGGCGCGAGCCAGCGCTGAGCCGGGTTGTATGGTGGCGGCAAGCCCGGCGCGCGCCATGTCCATCAAAACGGCCAAACCGTCAACTTCGGCAATCAGATTCGGTCTGACACCGGCGCGCTCAAAAGCAGCATTTAATACCGCCCGCAAGCCGTGACGACTCGCAGGCAACACCAAGGGTAATTCGCCGAGCGACTTTAACGACAAAACCGCGGCAGGCAGTTTGGCCAACAGGTCTTCATGGCCCATCAAAAAAAGCCGTTCTTTCAAAAGCGGCGTGCTATCCCAGCGACCACGCTCGCCGGTTTGAAACACAATCGCCAAATCGACCTGTCGCGTATTAAGTTGACTGACCAAATTGCCCGACAAGCTTTCCGTCAATTGCAGGTGAACATCAGGGTAGCGCTCACGCATGGCGCGCAGCAACGGTAACGCCAAAACGCCTGCGGTGGTTGGGGTCAAACCAACACTGACTTGACCCGAGAGGCGTGCATGCTGCGCCGCCCGAACAGCCTCATCGGCGTGGCGCAACACCAATTGCGCTTGGCGGGCAAACGCCAGACCAGCCTCAGTCGGCGTCACGCCTCGCGCCGAACGCGTTAGCAATACCGTGGACAGCTCGCCCTCAAGCCGTTGGATTTGCTGGCTTAGCGCCGACGTCACGACACCGAGCGCGCGCGCCGCGCGCCCCATGCTGCCGGTTTCGACCACGGCCACAAAATATCGTAATTGTCGCAATTCCATAACCATATTGTGGCACGCACTGGCGCCTCATATCGAACAGCCAAGGCCACTTGTCATGAGGTGTTCACTGCCTGATGAGCCCCAGACCACGACTTGGGCTGGCTTTTGGTGTCTCGCCACGTCTCAAGTGCTACGCTAAAGGCTTAGATGGTCATCACAAATTTAAATCACCCCAATCGATAGACACCATGTCCACTGCTGATAGCCAGACCCCTTCACCCACACCGTCAACGACAGTCACCACTTTCGCTCAGCGCTTAGACGCTGTGCAAGCGCGCATTGAACGCGCCTGTGCGGCGGCGGGTCGAGATGCGGCAGAAGTGACATTACTGCCCGTCAGCAAAACATTTGATGCTGATGTAATCCGCGAAGCGGTTGGTCTGGGTTTGAAGCGGTTCGGCGAAAATCGCTTACAAGAAATCGCACAAAAAGCACCGTTACTCGAAGATTGCAACGTGCAGTGGGTGGTGATTGGTCATGTGCAAACCAATAAGGCCAAAGAAGTGGCCAAGTACGCCAGTGAGCTTCAGTCTCTGGATCGCTTGGCTTTGGCCGAGGCGCTTGATCAACGCTTGAAAGCCGCCGGACGCACGCTCGATGTTTTGGTGCAACTCAAAACATCGCCCGAAGAAAGCAAGTTTGGCCTTGATCCCGCCGAGTTGATTGGGTTTTTAGAGACGCTTTCGGGTTTTGAGACGCTACGCGTTAAAGGCTTGATGACCATGGCCGTTCTGTCAGACGATCAGGCCGCGGTTCGGGCGTGTTTTGAAAAACTCCGCGACTGCCGTGACCAAGCCGCTCGCCACCAGATCAAAGGCATCTCGCTAGAGCGCCTATCGATGGGCATGAGTGGCGACTTGGAATGGGGTATTGCCGAAGGCTCAACCGAGGTGCGGGTGGGCTCCGCGCTATTTGGCAAGCGTTAATAAACCAAACGCCCGCCATAAATCATCGGCGCTCTCAAGCAGTCCTGCCCCTTGACGGATCAGACCGTGGCAACCAACAAACAACGGCGCACCCGCGGGGCCAGGCACGGCGAACACATCTCGACCGAGCTCATTGGCCAAGCGCGCGGTGATCAACGATCCGCTACGGGCTTTGGCTTGAACCACCACAGTGGCCCTTCCTAATGCTGCCACCAATCGATTGCGCCTGGGAAACAAATGCGGGCTAAGAACCGTCCCAAAGGCGGCCTCAGTTAGCAGCAACCCCCCTTGACCCACGATCGCGTCAGCCAACGCTTGGTGTCGTGCGGGGTAGATCTGATCCATGCCCGTGCCCATCACCGCCACTGTGCGGGCTTGGCCGACTTCAGCGGCTACCGATAACGCACCGCGATGGGCACTGGCATCAACGCCCTGCGCCAAACCGCTGATCACAGACCATCCGGCTAGCGCCAAATCTCGGCCCAAGTTGAAAGCCAATTGGTGCCCAGCGAGATTTGCCGCCCGTGCACCCACCACCGTCACGGCCGGATAACGCAATAGACCCACATCGCCACGGGCATACAGAACAGGCGGGGCGTCGACCAGGTCACTCAAAGCCACGGGGTACTGCCCATCGAGCCACGTCAGCCATTGACAATCGGGTTGCGCCGCCCAACGGATCGCCACTTGCATCGCGCTTTTAACGCTCGAGCTTGGCGGGGCGCTTAGGCGCTGCGCGAGCTCGAGTGGCATCCACTGGCAGAGCTGTCCAGCCGAGGCTTTAAAAATATCGCTTGGCGCATCAAATGCCTCGAACAAATGACGGGCCTGGACCCAACTGACCTTGGGCTCTAGGTGCAACCGCAAAAGCGACAGCCTTTCATCATTCCCATTTTTAAACATAGACGACCAGCAAATGACACAAACAAGACCAAATCTTGACGCATAATCACCACGAAAGAGTCGATCAGGATATTTATGTCATTACGGGTCGTGTTTCGTGTTTTCTTAACACTGGGGTTGACCTCGTTTGGTGGGCCCGTGGCGCACATCGGGTATTTTCGGCAGGCGTTTGTGATTGAGCGCCAGTGGCTGACCGAAGCCGAATTCGCCTCGCGCTTGGCGCTTTGCCAAGCGCTACCGGGGCCAGCGTCAAGCCAGCTGGGGTTTTTGATTGGGTGCCATCGCGCCGGCTGGCTCGGCGGCTTGGCCGCTTGGGTGGCGTTTACCTTGCCCTCAGCCATTGTGCTGGTGCTTTTGGCGCTTTACGCATTGCCGTGGGCCAGTGCTGGCACGCTGTCTGTCGTGCATGGGCTAAAACTCGTGGCCGTGGCCATCGTGGCCCAAGCCGTTTGGGGCATGTGGGGGGCTTTGTGCCGCACAACAGGCACCCGGATCTTGGCATTGGTGGGGTTTGCCGTGGCCATTTGGTTGTCCGGTTGGCTGGGCCAAATCGGGGCCATTTTGCTCGGTGCTGTGGTGGGTTTCGTTTCGCTCAGACAAACCACAACCACAGCCAACACCGCCATCTCAAACACCTCAGCGCCAACTGAACCCGAAAAGACCGGTTTCAATCGCCCCCAGCGTTTTTTAAGCATGCTTCTTTTGACATTGGCCGCCACCCTTTTACTGGGCCTGCCTTGGCTTGCGCAACAACAACCCGTGCTGCAAATGTTTGAAATGTTTTACCGCGCTGGGGCCTTGGTGTTTGGTGGTGGCCACGTCGTTTTACCCCTCTTGCAAAGCGCTGTGGTCGATACAGGCCTGGTCTCAAACGACGCATTTTTGGTGGGGTACGGCTTGGCACAAGCCGTACCCGGTCCTTTGTTTACTTTTGCAGCCTGGCTAGGTGCCCTAGACCCGACGTTGCCAGGCTGGTCTGGCGCGGCCTTGGCACTGGTCGCCATCTTTCTGCCCGGTGTGTTGTTGGTCGCCGGCGTCATGCCCTGGTGGCAGCAATGGCAACAAAACCGCCACGCCATGGCCATTCTCGCTGGCGTGAACGCTGCTGTTGTGGGCGTGTTGGCTTCGGCTTGGGTAGACCCCATCGTCTCGACAAGCTTGCGCGGCTGGATCGACGTGGTGATCGCACTGATTTGCACCGGTGGGTTAATGCTAGGCAAAGCCGCGCCCTGGAAAATCGTTCTCTTGGCCGTGCTCTTGTCTGGCCTTGCCCATTGGGCGGGTCTATTGGCTTAAAACAGAAATTCAATGGACTTGATCGCACAGTGTTTTAAAATAAACAAATGGCACTCTTAAATATTCTCCACTTTCCCGATCCGCGACTGCATAAAGTCGCCAAACCCGTTCAAGCGGTCGATGCGCGCATCAAGCAATTGGTCAGCGACATGGCCCAGACCATGTATGAGGCCCCTGGTATTGGCTTGGCAGCCACGCAAGTTGACGTCCACGAGCGCGTGGTTGTCATCGATCTCTCTGATGAACAAAACGAGTTAAGGGTTTTGATCAACCCGGAAATCGTATGGGCCAGTGACGAAATCCAGACTTTTGAAGAAGGCTGCTTATCCGTGCCTGGTGTCTATGATGAGGTTAAACGAGCATCTCAAATCAAAGTGCAATGCCTTGACCAAAACGGTGATGCTCAAACCATCGAAGCCGATGGCTTGCTGTCGGTTTGCATTCAACACGAAATTGATCACTTAAATGGCAAGGTCTTTGTCGAGCGATTATCAAGCCTGAAGCAATCCCGCATCCGCACCAAAATCGCCAAACAAAAGCGCGAGCAAGCCACCCCTGTTTCTTAAGGTGTGCTTACTGCGTTGTGCTTACTGCGTCGTATTTACTTCGGTGTGTTTCTGGCGGTAAAAAGCGTGCCACTCATTTATCAGCAATCGTGTGCACCA
>CALBEY010000136.1 GCA_937888805.1 uncultured Burkholderiaceae bacterium | reverse complement strand
TTAAGTCGCTGCTGCCCCTGTTTGCCAATGAGAGGCCATCGCCGTTTTGATCTCACTTCAATCTCAGCTTTTGCTGGCGATTTTTGCTTGATATTCTTAAGCGATGTGTTTTTGATTGTGGTTTTTACTCACATAGGGTGTTTGTATCTGAAGAAGTTGCTGACATAGAACCGTATGGAGCCAGTTAAGCAAAAGGGTTTGGACAACACTTGGTAAGTTCGTATAAACCAACGAAGCATGATCCGATTGTATTTTTGACAAGGGCTGGATAAGAAAATACTCAAACGCATCAATCTAATGATTAAATAAATGATGCATTCGCTTGAAGCGACCGCTGGCAGTTTGAAGCAATCAAAAAAAACCTCTTCGGGGTTTTGGTCTGGGTGCTTAGGCAATACCAGTCGTTTGGCCGACGTGATTGAAAAAAATCAATGGGTCACTGTTGCTGTCGTTACTTTTATCAATCACCCAAAATGGCAGGGTGATTGATAGTGGGCTATTTAGATCGGTAATTGGTATTTATTGATATTGACCCTTTCGCTCGTTCGACGCCAGCATTAACGGACCAAACGATCTAGCTTTACACCCGTTTGCAACATGACCTCTTTGATTTCACCTTGTATGGTCACATCACATCCGGTGCCGCACTGCTGCAAGATAAAGGCGCGATCGTCGCGTGACATTTGCTCTTGCTCAGCCAAAATACCATTACCGTCAAAGGTCTGGTTCGGGTCGGTTAACATCAACATGCCCCCGAAAGAAATGAGACGAGTTTTGGTTTGAATTTTCTGATTCAGCATGCTGCCAATGTCTAACTTTAAGTCGATCATAGAAATGGTTTTGTATCCATCAGATGCGCCGCTGGCCTGGGTAGCAGCCACGGGTGCCCCTTGCGCATATTCTTGTAGAGCGTCGTCAGCGTCTTTCTTGGGATTGGCCTTACAAAATTGAGTGACGTATTGATACACCTCGTCCATGTCGCGTCCGCTGGTAAGCGTTTCATTTAAAGCGGCGTTGCGACCAGATATGTACCCCATAACCCAAAACCGATCACTGTTATCAGATTGCCATTCTTGACAGTCAGGTGTACCCCTAACTGTATAAGCGGCGGTTACCGCTGAAAAGCTGAGCAGACAAATCCCCAGCAAAGAGGCTGAGCGGTTAATTCTTAACATGATGGTCTTGGTCCATAAAAGTGTTGTTGTTTGGAAGTATTCTAAATGCAGGGCTCGGTAAAAATGAAAGGTGTTGTTTAGCATCGTAGAAGTTATTATTTTAAAGTTAGAATGAAGTGGACCCTGTCGTCAAGACAGAATTTATCCGGGTTTAAGCTAAGTCCATC
>CALBEY010000135.1 GCA_937888805.1 uncultured Burkholderiaceae bacterium | reverse complement strand
AAGGGTCTCAAGCCGATTAAGATGGATTGAGTTGGACACATCAAATGCGGACACCGCTTCCGCCACCCACTGTATTTAGGCTCTGCCGGCCCCGGCTCTTACGGCTCTACCCCCCCAGCACTCATCAAAAGATAGACGCATTGCGATCAAGCTCGCGCGGCGTTAGTCTGTAGGCTCCTTGTCATAACGGGTCTACCATGCAAACAAGTCTTTTGGTCGGCTGTGGTGCGGGCTTCTCGGGTGATCGAGTCGACGCCGCATTACCAGTGGTTAAAACCCTCATTAAGCGTGGCTTACCTGCAGCGCTTATCTTTGAGAACCTCGCTGAGAGAACACTCGCGACCCAACAGCTCGCCAAACGCAGCAACCCAAAACTGGGCTACGAGCCACTGCTAGAGCTCGAAATCCGTCCGATTTTGGCTGACTGCTTGGCACACAACATCACCATTGTGAGTAATTTTGGGGCGGCCAACCCACGGGCCGCCGCCGAAAAAATATTCGACATCGCTCAATCTCTTGGCTTGCCCCGACCACGCATTGCCGTCGTCAGCGGTGACGATTTGTCAGACGACTTGGGGCAAGATTTGGTCAAAGCCCACATTGGTAATGCCTTCGATGCCGAACGCTTCGTCTGCGCCAATGCTTATCAAGGCGCACGCGCCATTGCCGATGCGATATTGGCCGGTGCGCAGATTGTGGTCACCGGCCGCGTGTCAGACCCATCCTTGGTGCTCGGTCCTGCCATGGCGCACTTCGGTTGGCGCGACGACCAGTGGCCAGAACTAGCCGGCGCAACCATGGCGGGCCACCTACTGGAATGTGGTGCCCAAGTCACCGGTGGCTATTTTGCCGACCCAGGGCGCAAAGACGTCCAAGGCATGGATCAAGTGGGGTTTCCCATCGCAGAAATCATGGCCGATGGCAGTTGCATCGTCACCAAAGCCGACAATACCGGTGGCTTGGTCGATGAGCGTACCGTCAAAGAACAACTGCTTTACGAAGTACACGATCCCGCCGCCTACATCACCCCCGATGTGGTGGCAGACCTGAGTGACTGCGAAGTCACCACGGTGGGTCCAAATGCCATTCGCCTAACCGGTGTTATTGGCCACCCAAGGACCGACACATTAAAGGCCAACGTCTTTTTTGATGGGGGTTGGTTTGGTGAAGGCGAGATCTCCTACTCGGGACCAAACGCCGAGGCGCGCGCGCGACTGGCTTTGGACATCCTGCAAAAGCGACTTTCCGATCAACTAAAGCTGCGCTTTGATTTGATCGGTCTTTCCAGCGTTTTTAACGATGACGGCGGGGCGCGGCTTAGTCGATGGCCACAGGCGCCGCTTGGTACCACTGGCGATGTCCGCTTGCGTGTGGCCGCCCAACACTTAGCACTCGAACCGATTGAACGCCTGCTGCGCGAAGTCACTGCCTTATGGACCTGCGGACCCGCGGGCGGTGGTGGCGTCCGAGTCAACAAGCGCCAGCGACTGTCAACCACCTCGTGCCTGATTGCTCGCGATCGCCTACCAGCCACCTTTGAACTTTTGATTTAAAGACACCACACACATGACAACCACCCTACTCTACGACCTCGCTCACGCGCGCACTGGCGACAAAGGCAACCGCATCAATATCAGCCTCATTGCTTTTCATGCGGCTGACTTTGAACGACTGGTGGCTGCTGTCACCGAACAAACCGTCGCCAAGCACTTCGGCGATCGGCGTCCGAGTTCAGTTAAACGCTACCTCTTGCCCAAACTGCATGCCATGAACTTTGTGATCGATGATGTGCTCGATGGCGGCGTCAACGACTCGTTGAACCTAGACATGCACGGTAAATCTTTGTCCTATCATCTCCTTAGCATGGAAATTTGATCGAATTTAAAAGCAATATTGGAGGATTACCCCGCCGATTAAGGCGTCTTTGCTGTAAACCCTACGTTATTTACAGTATGTTTAGCGTGATAATGAAACACAAAACAGCCAGCGAGACAAAGTAGTGACGCCTTTAATTGACGATTACGGCAGAAAAATCGAGTACGTGCGCATCAGCGTGACCGACAGATGCGACTTGCGTTGCACCTATTGCATGCCTGAAGGATTCAAGGACTACCGCGAACCCGACAACTGGCTCAAATTTGATGAAATCACGCGCTTGGCCAAAGTCATGACCGCAGCCGGCACCCGTCGTATTCGGCTCACGGGCGGCGAGCCTCTGTTGCGTCGTAACCTACCCGACCTGGTGGCTGCCTTGCGCGACCAAACCACCGTTGAAGACATCTCTCTTTCGACCAATGCCACCCGTTTACCGCGCTTTGCCAAAGACCTGAAAGCCGCTGGCTTGGATCGGGTCAATATCAGCTTAGACAGTCTCAACAAAAACAAAGTCAAGGAGATTTGTGGTCGCGATGTACTTGACCAAGTCATTGCTGGCATCGATGCCGCGCTTGAGGCTGACCTCAAACCCGTGAAGTTGAATATGGTAGTGATGCCTGGCATCAACGATGATGAAATCAATGCGATGTATCTCTTCTGTCGGGATCGCGGCTTGACGTTTCGAATGATAGAAACCATGCCCATGGGTCACACCGCCGTTCAAGCTGGGCACCTTTCTCTTCAACCGACCATTGACAAGTTACGCCATGACCATGGCTTGATCCCCTTAATTGGGGAAATGGGCGGCGGTCCTGCTCGATATTGGCAAACACCCGACGGTAAAACCCAAGTCGGTTTCATCACCCCCATCAGCCAGCACTTTTGTGCCACCTGCAACCGCATTCGCTTGGCGGTCGACGGCACAATCTATCTTTGCTTGGGCCAAGAAGAAAAGATTGAGATGCGCGATCTTCTCAGAAACCCAGACTGCACCGATCAAGACATCATGCAAGCCTTAAGCCTAGGCATCCATCTCAAACCCGAACGCCATCATTTCCGAGAAAACCCAGAAAAAATCGTTCGATTCATGTCTCAAACGGGTGGTTAGCCCTATATCCAAATCCTTTTTACTGGATCACAGCCGTATGTCTACACCCCAACCCCCTCGCCCTCCCTTGTTGGCGTTTGACCAAGCGCGCGAGCAGTTGCTATCGATGGCAGCAACCCCCACCCGCGTCGCTCAAGTACCCCTCTTGCAAGCACTTGGACGGGTGCTGGCAGCACCAGTCATCTCACCCATGGATGTGCCAGCCTTTGCCAATAGCGCCATGGACGGCTATGCCGTTTGTCCAATTGACGCGACCCAAAGCCCTTGGCAGCTAACCGTCACGCAGCGAATCGCCGCGGGCAGCACAGGCATCACACTTGAACCCGGCCAAGCCGCTCGAATATTCACCGGCGCCCCCGTGCCGCCAGGTACTTACGCGGTTTTACCGCAAGAAGATGTCATCGCCGAGCAAGACCAAATCACGGTCAGCAAAGCCGTTGATAAAAACCTGTGGGTGCGTGACCGTGGCGAAGACATCGCCAGCGGAACAGTCATCATTGCCGCCGGTAAGCGATTAAAACCCGCTGATTTGGCCTTGGCCGCATCCGTGGGCGTGACCCATGTGGCCGCTTTTGAGCCACTGAAAGTCGCCATTCTTCTGACAGGCGACGAACTGGTTGAACCGGGTACCCCTTTAGAACCCGGTCAAATCTATAACAGCAACCGCTATTGGCTGCAGTCACTGCTGACCCAAATCGGATGCGACGTGATCGATCCCGGCATTGTGCGAGACACAGCCGAACAAACCCGGGCAGCACTCAAACAAAGTAGCGAACAAGCCGATCTCATCATCACCTGTGGCGGTGTGTCGGTCGGCGAAGAAGATCACGTGCGCGCAGCAGTTCAATCAATGGGACGAATTGACCTGTGGCAAATTGCCATGAAGCCTGGTAAGCCTTTGGCTTACGGCAAAGCCAATGGGGCTGACTTCATTGGCTTGCCCGGCAACCCAGTGAGCGCCTTTGTGACCTTTGTCTTGATGGGCCTGCCCTTCTTACAAATTCGCATGGGTTTAATCCCCACACCATTGGCACCACGCGAGATGATGGCTGACTTTGAATGGCCCAAACCAGACCGACGGCGCGAATTCATACGCGTGCGTCAACACCAACGCGCCGATGGTCAGTGGGTGTTAAAACGCTGGCCCAATCAAGGCTCAGGCGTCATGAGCAGCGTCGCTTGGGCCGATGGGTTTGTTGACATTGCGCCTGGCACGGTGATTGAACCGGGCCAGACCGTGCCATACTTAGCGCTTTCTGATTTGCTTGGCTTGGTAGGATGAAAATTCGAATTTTGTACTTTGGCGAGTTACGCGAACAAGTGGGCGTGCACGAAGAGTCTGTTGATCTGGCTGCCGCCACGCGAACCGTGTCAGACCTCATCGTTGAACTCACCGCGCGAGGGTCTGTTTGGGCAAGCGCGTTACAAACCGATCCCTTGCGCATTGCGGTCAATCAAGAAATGGCCAGCTTAGAAGCCGTTTTAAGCCCAAACTGCGAAGTCGCGCTGTTCCGTCCCGTGACAGGTGGCTAAGATGACCACCCACGAAGCGTTTAGCGTTTGCGTTCAAACCGAACCGTTTGACCTTGGCCGCGAGTACAACCAATTTTTAGTGGGTGATCGCTCAGCCGGTGCGGTCGCCTCTTTTGTGGGTCGGGTCAGAGAGACCAACGATAACCAAAACATCAAACAACTTGAGCTCGAACACTACCCCGGCATGACAGAAAAAGTCATGCACGAGGTCTTAATTGATGCCCAGGGACGCTGGCCGCTGCTTGGTGTCCGCGTCATACACCGCGTCGGCGCTCTGTCGCCCGGGGACAACATCGTGTTGGTCTTAACATCAAGTGCACACCGACACGCCGCATTGGACGCCTGCGCCTTCATCATGGACCATTTAAAAACGCGCGCCACTTTCTGGAAAAAAGAACAAACACCCGAAGGACAACGCTGGGTCAAAGGTCGCGATAGCGACCAAGAGGCCCAAGCCCGCTGGCACGCCAAGGATTGAAGACATGACCACAGATCACCTGACCCATTTCGATGCCAGCGGACAAGCTCACATGGTTGATGTCGGACACAAATCATCAACTCACCGACAAGCAATTGCCACCGGTGCCATCCAAGTGAGCCCACTGGCCTTAGAAAAAGTAATCGCAGGCGACAGCAAAAAAGGCGACGTGCTGGGCATTGCGCGCGTGGCCGGCATCATGGCCGCCAAACAAACGGGGCAAATCATCCCGTTGTGCCACCCAATCGGTCTGACCCACGTGGCCATCGACTTCACCATCGATCAAGACAAATCCTTGATTCACTGCCAAGCAACAACTGAAACCGTCGGCCAAACCGGCGTCGAGATGGAAGCCATGACCGCCGTTTCAGCGGCCTTACTGACCATCTACGACATGCTCAAAGCCGTTGACCGGAGCATGGTAATCGCCCCCATACAGTTACAAGAAAAGAAAGGCGGCAAATCTGGGTACTGGATACGCCAATCCTAGAGGCACCGAGATCAGGCCATTGGCGGCGAGTTGCTGCAGCGAACGAAAAACGTCTCAGGCTTTAATCCCAGCTCAGAAGCCATGGCACGCTGTTAATAGCCACTTGTCATCGGGCGCAAGCGCCACTTTGATTTAAAGCCATTTTTTGTGATTCACCGGTCATTTCAACCGGATGCCGACGCCCTCAGTCCAGCGCTCAAGTCCAGACGAATTCATGAATCACTCAAATCACGTAGAATATTGCCTTGGCGCCCGGGTGGTGAAATTGGTAGACACAGGAGACTTAAAATCTCCCGACCCTGATACGGTTGTACCGGTTCGATTCCGGTCCCGGGCACCACATCTTAGTCATTAATTTATAATTATTTTTATGACCCGCCCACTGTGATGCGAAGGTCTCCGTTAAACCTATCAATCACTTAGACATGCGTAGGTTCGGCGAGTAGCTTGACACCAAGCGCTCGCACAACTTTTAAGATCGTGTCATACCGTGGCTTAGCGCCTTCACTGAGCGCTTTGTAGAGACTTTCACGTCCAAGACCGGTATCTCGAGCCAATTGGGTCATCCCGCGAGCTCGGGCTATGTTTCTGACAGCCAACAAAAACATTTCTGGATTTGGATCTTCGAGTGCCATATTCAGGTAATCGGCAATGGTCTCTTCGTCTTCGAGAAACTCTGCTACATCGAACGTTTTGGTTTTAGTGATCATCATCATTCCCCTTTTGGCAAACCACGCGCCAGTTCTAATGCGCGTTTGATGTCTTTCTTTTGAGTGGATTTATTACCACCAGCCAGCAATACATAGACAACCGTTCCGATCCTCGTCTAGTAGATCCTGTAACCAGGCCCCACATGGATCTTCATTTCCGAGACGCCCTCACCAACTGCCTCACATTCACCAAAATTACCAAGGGTGGCTGCGTCAATACGACTGAAGATTCTTGCCTTGGCCACGCGATCCTTTAGACCTCGCAGCCAGTCGTCAAACTCTTTTGTGCTTTGAAAAACATTCATACAAATATTGTATCTGATTGGATACGATATTGGAAATCAAAGATGCGCTTGCGTCAGCCAAACCCGCGAGGCTGACCTACTTGCGGACACTGAGCCTCGCACCCTAAGAGACACGCGCTGGCCGGCCACGCCAACAGACCCCGATGTGACGGCAAAATCAGCACCATGCCAAACACGGGCATACAAGACCAGTCTGACCTGCTTTTCCAGATTACCCCTGTTGCGCCCTGCTGACACCGAAGTGAAATTTTGCATGGGGAAGATTGTTTTTTCCCCAAACTCACGCAAACCCTTTATTCATGCGGCTTTTGCGTCCGGCTCCGGGCGCCACTAGAGTCCAGCAAAATTAACTCCAAATTATTGATTCTTAACAGTTTTAGCCGATTCTGAGCCACTCCCTTTGGGGAACGACAGAACTACACCACTATCTTTTCCCCGAGCCACGCAGGCATTTAGTATCTTTTGGGGATACGACTGGATGCAAGAGCCGTCGCTCTTGCGACAAGAAGGAAAAAAACATCGGTGGTTGCCGCTGTCATGCGTATTTGCTCACCGGTGATGCTGTCAGACTAACCCTGTTTGCGCCAAATCACCGCAACACCACTTTGTGCATAATAAGGCCATCGGAATCGCACGCAAAACACGGTAAAAGTTATCAGGGCCTTTTTGAGCACCCCCATTACTTTTAGAGCCGACAATGCACCCTCAGGTGCTTTGTCGGTTAAGCGAAACTGGTCTAATCAACGCAGCATATTGGGCATGCTGGGTAACATTCTGATCACGGAGAATCTCCTTCATAAAATTGGCAATACGCACGGTTATGCGCTATATTGCACCAATAGTATGAATTATTGGCTTGACTGATGCCCACATAGGAGGCTGCACCATGGGAACCGTACGCAAAACGATCACCCTGACTGACCAGCAAGACAACTGGGTCAAGGCTCAAATTAATGCTGGACACTACACCAACGACAGCGAGTACATCCGCGACCTTATCCGACGCGAGCAGGAGCGCAGCGCTGAAATCGACGCGATTCGCAGTGCGCTGATCGCCGGAGAAAACAGCGGCGAGCCACGTCGATTCGACGCTGCCGCTTTCAAGCAAAAGATGCTGGCCGCGCATGGCTGAATGTCGCTTAAGCCCGGCGGCAGAGCGTGATCTAGAATCGATCTGGAACTACACGGTTCGGCAATGGGGCGTCGAGCAGGCCGATCGTTACATTGATTTTCTGACATCCGCGTTTGCCGAGTTGGCGGATTCACCCAAGACCGCACCGGCTTGTGATCACATCCGGCCGGGCTATCGGCGCTGGGGCGTCGAACGGCACATGATTTACTTCCGCGTGACCGACTACGGAATTGCTGTGATTCGTATACTGCATCACCGGATGGACGCCCCGCGCCATCTGTGATGTCCGGTTCGAGAAGCATTTCACGTACATCAAAGCGATGTTCACCCACCGAGATTAAGACAAAAGGACCAGGAAATCATGGATGCAGCCATCGAAATAAAGCCTGCTCGCGGTCTGAACACATTTCCGTTGCGCAACCGACACTGCCCCATACGGAACGAAATGCACGGCCTGTAAATGACCGAAATGCATGTAGCTCTACTGGATGAAACCTAAGGTAACCAATATCATTCCGTCAATGGCTTGGTCGACATCGCCGGCAGCCTGATCGAGGACCTCAACGCTAAGCATCATCGATTACCCGAGGCCAGCGGCGCAAAAGCTTTGAAGTTCCTGACGAAAAACTACATTCTGAAGCAAAGCGAACTCTCCGAAACAGTTAAACGCCGTCAAGTGACTGCGGGAACTGAGCAGTGTTCACAGCCCCCCGGCGAACTATTAGGAACTTCCTAAGGGTTGCCACAACCTGAATTTCACCATCAACATACAGAATTTTGAGGTGCTCGTTGATAGTTAGCACCTCGACCTGAAAAATTCAGCCATCAACGCTTGCATAAGCCACAATAAGACCACGGCGAATCGACAATCGACACGGGTGCGAGCACCCTCAAATTAGGATCAACGCCACGCCAAAAAACGGGCTATTCAAGTCAGCGTGGGTTCATAACATCGCCAGCCTTCGTTGCCTTTTTATGGGTTCGTAACGATCACTGTCTTGGCGAAATGAGCATACGCTTCTGTCATCGCTGGCTTTCAAGCGCTGTTTGAAAGAGGCTTACGCCGCTTTCAAACAAAGATGCCAATCAATCAAGTAAGCAGATGATCTGGATTATTTTTTCAAATTAAGATTTGGCATTTTGCTAGCATCGGTGAACTTTTGTCGATAAAGAGCAGCCTCTCTTTTTTGGTCAGCGCTGGCTTTTTCGATCTCGGTTTTAAATCGATCTGATGTCAAATAATCGATGTATTTATCTATCACTGCTGAGACTGGCGCATGCGGCTCAGCCGTCGCGTTGTTGTAATGAGCGTTTGCTGCCTTGGTGATTTGTTCAATGCTCAATGTTCGGTCAATTAAGTCAAATGACAGGTGCAGGCTGTGGTCTGTAACAGTCGTGCATTTGTGGGGCACGCCCGCCTTTAAAAACATAATGTCACCCGGATTTAATTCAAACTGGCCCGCAATGGGGCCCATCATACTGTCTGTTAAAGGTGCATTATTTAGATAGCGGCGCTGCTGTGGCTGGTGAACACGCCAGCGCTTAGTCCCTGCAATTTGAATGACCAGTACGTCGTCACTATCACGGTGGCCGTTGTAAGCCTCATTACCGCTACGTGAGAAAAAAGCCTCACAATTGCTCATTGAGCAAGGCATGGTCTGCTCTAAATTAGTGACCAGATAAGCCAACGCACTATCCATCAAATCTAGCCCTTCAAGCACAACAGCTGCCCGTTTTGCCAAGGCTTGATTCAAAAGATCTTTGTCGAGAAAAAATAGTTTTTTGTCTTGTACCACCTTAAAACCCACGCTTTGACGCAGGTCTAAAATGCGGCCCTCAAGCGTCAATTGCAACCACTCTGGCGTCAGCAATGGATTTGCCAACAGTTCGCGAAGCCGCTCTAAAGAAAAGACTTCGGCAACATCGATCACACCATTTTCTAGTCTCATGAATTCCGCGGATTTCTTTGCATCCAACAAAAACTGAACAATCCTATTTAGCGTTTCTTTATTCACTGGCAACTCCCAATTCGTCAATCTAGCCATGTTACCGCTGTCAGCCTAACAGTCAAAAAAGCTTCTCTTTGTCGCCATCAAAAAAACACAAGCGCTCACTTTTGCAGCAACCGCGCATCATTAACCGATTCAGTTTGGTGACTCTTAAATTAAATAAGAACCCATTTTAGTGGCTATTCATCCGTTTATTTCTGCGGTCAAAGCACCCTCTCAAAAGTGGAGCGTGTTCCACAACTTTACAAACCACAAGGCTTTAAAACCCCACCAAACCAGCCCACGAATCGTTTCAAGTGATTGATAAAGCAAAGAGAAAGTGCGCAGTGAGTGACCATTTCTACGAACCCAGCCAAGGCCACCGTTTGACCCTACGCGACGAAAGCCATCTTGTGCGCCCAACAAAAACTAAGCCGAAAACCAAGCCATTTACACCAAATCGATCACCTTGCGACTATCTTTTTTTTTAGGCAGTCGCTGCGACCCATGGAGAGATTTGTCGAGCAATGACTTTTGCGTTTTGTTGCTCTGCGATCCGCAGGTCATATGCCGCTTGCAGGGCAAGCCAACCTTGGGCGTCGCTACCGAAGTAGCGCTCAAGCCGAAGTGCTGTATCTGCCGAAACGCCTCGCTTGCCATCCACAATTTCACGCAAGCGCGAATAAGGAACATGCAAAGCAATCGACAAAGCACGAACACTGAAACCCATGGGCTTGATGTAGTCCTCAAGTAGAACTTCGCCGGGGTGGACGGGTCGCATTCCATTTTTAAACATCAGGCTGCAATCTCCAATAAGTTTCAATGTGGGTCTTCAATCAGGACATCAAAAGGGCCACTAGGCCCCCACTTAAAAGTTAAGCGCCACTGATCATTGATCCTGACATGCCACGAACCCGCATACTCTTTTAGGTCGTTACCCGGTGGCGCTTTCATAAACATCAAGGTCGGTGCTGCGTCTAGTTGAGCCAACTTTCGTTCAGCCACTTTTTTGATGTTAGCAAAACGCGGACAACGTCCAGTTGTAAAGAGTGCTTGCGTGTCAGCACATGCAAATGATTGAATTGCCATAAATTATATTATCTGTTATCCGTTTAACAGTCAATTATTCCCTGGCGCTTCGGCCTTGAAACTTGCGTCAGACACGTCGCCTTGCTAATCAGTCGTAAAGCGTAAAAGGGCCGCGCTGAAACCCGGCTCCTTAACCATGTCGATAACGTGTGCGCCGTGTCAACAATTCGCTCATCCGATCTCTACTTAGATTCAGCTTGTTAGCACTCACACGATCTACACCTTTGGAATTGAGAGAATGCCACAACATATAAATGAAGGCAGTGGGACAGGGCATTCTTCGCCACTGACATAGCAATGTTGCCAATGACTGGGATTATTTGCGTCGGATTTGATCGCGCATGGTCTGCGGTCCGTTTGACTTGATGTTCCATATTGTCCCAGTTGCGCCCTGCTGACACCGGCGTGAAATCTAAGAGGCAATTGATCTATATGGCCCCTAGGACCACGGCACCCAACCCAACGGTTAAGATAAGCCTAATGCGGCCCCGTTTTGGGTTGCAAGGTTTTAAAACCCAAACAAACCCAAGAATCGTTTCAAACGAATGATAAAGACAAGGGATAGTGTGCAATGAGTGACCATTTCTACGAACCCAGCCAAGGCCACCGTTTGGCACACAACCCGTTTAAGGCGATCGTGGCACCACGCCCCATCGGCTGGATCTCAAGCTGCAACGAAAAAGGTGAGCTCAACCTAGCGCCCTATAGTTTTTTCAATGGGCTAACGGACGACCCTCCCATGGTGATGTTCAGCACCAACACCCTGCGTAAAGACAGCGTCAACAACATCGAGCTGACCGGCGAATTTGTGGTGAATTTTGTGGGTAAGCATCAAGCCCAACAAATGAACGAAACCGCTGCCTCAGTGCCCAACGGCGTTAGTGAATTCACCCTAGCAGGCCTTGACCCTGCCCCATCGCGATTGGTCAAACCACCGCGGGTGGCCGACGCCATTGCCTCTATGGAATGCAAACTCTGCCAAGTGTTGCCATTGAAAGATCACAAAGGCCAAGCCGTTCAATCCTGGGTCACCATTGGCGAAGTGGTGGGCATACACATCAACGAACGGTTCATCAAAGACGGGCTGTTTGACATCACAGCCGCACGCGCGCTAGCCCGATGCGGCTATAAAGGTGACTACATCGAAGTTACCGAAGTCTTTGAGATGATTCGCCCTTCTTAAGAAAAAAACCACCCCACTGACCTACCCCACCAAACCCACCGGCACTGCTGCGCCACCAAGGTCTTACTTTTGGGGTGGCGGCAACGGCAGTGCCGTTTTATAGCGAACCTGCTTTAACGCAAAAGCCGAGCGAATTTTCTCGATACCGGGAATTGGGGTCAGCTGCTCTAAAATGAAATGCTCGAGCGCTCCAATGTTGGCCACGGCCACCCGAATAAGGTAGTCACTGTCACCAGTCATCAGGTAACACTCCATGACCTCATCGTGTTCACTGATGCGCTGCTCAAACGCCGCAAGCGCCTCTTTGTTCTGTGACTTCAAACTGATGCTAATAAACACGTTCAAATCCAGCCCAAGCGCGGCAGGACTGGCTAGCGCAACGTAACGGTTGATGACGCCATCGGCTTGTAAAGCCCTGACTCGGTTCAAGCACGGTGACGGACTCAAGTGAACCCGCTTGGCCAACTCAACATTCGACAAACTGCCGTCATTTTGCAGTTCTTGCAAAATCTTCAAATCAATCGCATCTAGATTCATATTGTGCTTTAAAAAAATATAAAAACAAAATTTTATGCTGATTTAATCAATTCAGTAGGATTATTTGATATTTAATTCTGACAGTTTTTGAATAGACTGACATTCATCCATCACGCATCTTAGGCGCCTGTCATGAACGCTCCGATTGATCCCCGCTTGAACCAGTGGTTGTTAAATGATAACGATGCTGACCCTCTCGAAACACAAGAGTGGCGCGATGCCTTATTGGCAACCCTCACTCAAAACGGCCCCCAACGGGCCCGCTACTTGCTAGGCGAACTGGCCCAACTGGCTCAATCGATAAGACTTGACTGGCAACCACCGCTTTGCACGCCCTATATCAACAGCATCGGAATCAATGAGCAACCGCCTTTTACCGGTGATTTGGCCGTTGAGGAGCGGCTTTGCGCCATCATGCGCTGGAATGCCTTAGCGATGGTGGTCCGAGCCAATCAAGCCTATGGTGAGTTGGGTGGCCACATCGCCAGCTACGCCAGCGGCGCCGATTTGTTTGAAACGGGCTTTAACCATTTTTTTCACGCCCGCCAAGGCATTGAGCCTGGCCAACACCGTGGCGACTTGGTGTTTTTACAGCCTCACAGCGCGCCTGGGGTTTACGCCCGAGCCTTTCTTGAGGGCCGCCTGACAGAAGAAGACTTAACCCACTTTCGCCAAGAACTGACCGCGACTAAGCACGGTATCCAAGGACTATCAAGTTACCCTCACCCCATGCTCATGCCTGAGTTCTGGCAGTTTCCAACAGGCTCAATGGGCATCGGTCCGATCAGTTCGATCTATCACGCCCGCTTCATGCGCTATCTCACCCACCGAAATCTGCTGGACTGCAGCGAGCGTAAGGTTTGGGGCATGTTCGGTGATGGCGAAATGGACGAGCCCGAATCCATGAGCGCCTTGACGCTGGCCGCGCGCGAAGGCTTGGATAATTTGGTGTGGGTTGTGAATTGCAACCTGCAACGTCTCGACGGTCCGGTTCGTGGCAACGGGCGCATCATTGATGAATTAGAGCGCCTGTTCAAAGGCGCTGGTTGGAACGTTATCAAATTGGTTTGGGGCAGTGACTGGGATGGCCTGTTTGCACGAGACAGCGAAGGGGCCTTAATCAAAGCATTTGCCAACACTGTTGATGGCCAAATGCAGACTTTTGCCGCCAAAGACGGGGCTTATAACCGGCAACATTTTTTTGGGCAAAATGAGGCCCTAATCAAACTCGCCCAAGGCATGAGCGATGAGCAAATCGACCGATTAAAGCGCGGTGGTCACGACTTGGTCAAAATTCATGCGGCTTTCACGATGGCCGAGCGCCACGTTGGTCAACCGACGGTGATCTTGGCTCAAACCAAAAAAGGCTATGGCATGGGTGCAGCCGGCCAAGGCAAAATGACCACCCATAGCCAAAAGAAACTTAATCGAGACGACCTCATTGCCTTCAGGAATCATTTCAATTTACCGATAACAGACGAACAAGCGGCGTCACTGGATTTTTACAAACCCGCCCCCGAGAGCGCTGAGATGCAATACCTGCATGGCAAACGACAGGCCTTGGGTGGTTACTTACCCGCTCGCCACACCCACTGCGATGTCGTGAATGTACCCTCAATTGACCAATACGGGGCCTTTGCGCTGCAGGCCGACAGCAAAGAAATGAGTACCACCATGGCCTTTGTTCGGTTATTGGGCAATCTTCTCAAGGACAGAACACTCGGGCCGCGCATCGTACCCATCGTGGCCGATGAAGCCCGCACATTCGGCATGGCAAACTTGTTCAAGCAAGTCGGCATCTACTCCAGCTTGGGCCAGCGCTATGCGCCAGAGGATATCGGATCGGTTCTCAGTTACCGAGAGTTGCGTGAAGGCCAAATCTTAGAAGAAGGCATTTCCGAGGCGGGTGCCCTCGCTAGCTGGACTGCCGCCGGCACAAGCTACAGCGTTCACGGCTTGGCCATGTTGCCCTTCTACATCTACTACTCGATGTTCGGGTTTCAGCGGGTCGGTGACCAAATCTGGGCCGCGGCCGATCAATGCACCCGCGGATTTTTGATAGGCGCCACATCAGGACGCACCACCTTGGGCGGCGAAGGCTTGCAGCACCAGGACGGCACCAGCCAGTTGGTGGCGGCAACCATCCCAAACTGCAAAGCCTACGATCCCGCCTTTGCTGGCGAACTTGCAGTCATCATCGATCAAGGCATGCAAGAGATGATGGTCGAGCAAAAGGATGTGTTCTACTACATCACCACCATGAATGAAAACTACCCTCAACCCACAGTTGACTCAGGCCTTAGAGCAGCGATCCTCAAAGGCGGGTACCTCTTTGAACAAATTCCAGGCAAACCCGTGCGCGGCAAGTCAGCCAAAACAAAACCCGTGTGTTTAATGGGTTCGGGTGCATTGTTAAATGAAGCCCTCAAAGCGGGACAGCAATTAAGCGAACAGGGTCACGATGTCAGTATTTTTAGCGTGACCAGCTGGAGCGAGTTAGGGCGCGATCGAAGCGGTTACGTTTCACAACTACTAAACGATCACGCCGGACCCATTGTGGCTGTCAGCGACTACGTTCGAGCGGTGCCAGAAGCCATCCGCCAACACATCCCGAAAGGTCGATCGTTTGTCACGCTAGGCACCGATGGCTTTGGTCGCAGTGACACACGCACTGTCTTGAGAGAGTTTTTTGGTGTCAGCGCCCAACACATTATCGATGCCGCCCAGTCTTGTTCTTGATGCCTGCGTTTTGATGTCAGGGGTTTTAAGACCCCTACTGCTGACGCTTGCCCATAACAACTGGTTTGAGCCCGTTTGGTCAGACCGCATCGGCTCTGAATGGCGACGCAACGCCGCCCGCATTTGGCCCATTCAATTAGAAACCCTAGAGCAGGCTTGGCAAGATATGCAAGCAGCCTTTCCCTTGGCCAACAGTTCAACATGGCCCAATAACCATTTAAGCGCTGACACCGTCGAACCAGCCTTAAGACACAGCGACCACAAAGACTGGCACGTCATCATGGCCGGCATTCAAGCCAAACAGCTCGAACCCGAGCGAGACGTCACGGTAGTGACCTGGAACATCAAAGATTTTCGGCGCAGTGAATTACGTCAACACGGACTGAACCTGATCGATCCCGATCGATTACTCAGTCAATGGTGGGCAACACAGCCCGATGAATTAACCCGTCATCTCAAGGAAGTCATTGAGTCACTGATACGAAGTGGCCGCCGCCAGCCCGAATCCTTTGAAGCATTCTTAAAACGCGAACGTTTGTTCCGACTGGGCAAGCTCCACCAGCGCTCGTTGCATCACTTGGGATAAAGATGAGCCTTGTTGACATCCTCCGCGCCCTGAAGGGTAAGGATTCCTACGGCGCTACGCATGAGAAGCCTCTTGCATAGTCGCTTCGGTGGGTTCCTGCTTCACAGAGGCTGGTTTCGTCGGGGTCTTGCGACCCCGGCCAGAGCCGTCCTCTCCGCAGGCTAACAAGCGCTGTCCGCGCTCTAAAACATTGATCGCTGCGACCACGTCGGCGTTTTCGCCATAGCCACAATCGACGCACAAAAACTCAGCCTGCTTCACCCGGTTTTCTTGGGCGATATGACCGCAACAGGGGCAAGTCTGACTGGTGTGATGCGCAGGGACCGCCAGCAAGATGGCGCCGTTCCAAGCCATTTTGTATGCCAGTTGCCGCCTGAACTCACCCCACCCTTGATCGAGAATGGCGCGGTTCAGTCCAGCCTTTTGCCTGACCCGTGTGCCGTGCTGCTTGCTATTACCCTTGGAAGACCTTGACATATTCAAGATCCGCAAATCCTCCAGACAGACGAGCGCGTGGTTTTGGCTGATCGTTGTCGTGGTCTTGTGCAGAAAGTCTTTTCGGGCGTTGGCGATACAGGTGTGAGTCTTTTGAACCTTGGCTTTTTCCTTTGTCCAGTTGTTGCTGAATTTGACTTTGCGGCTCATGCGCCGCTGATAACGGGCCAGCCGTTGCTGATGTTTCTTAAAGCTATTGAGCGGGGCGATGAAACGGCCGTCACTCATCGTAGCGAAGCGGGTAATGCCCACGTCAATACCAATGGCCGTCGTAGCCACAGGCACCGGCTGAGGGACTTCGCGCTCGGTCTGAATGCTGGCGTACCACTTGCCGCAAACACATGACACGGTGATATTTTTAATCACGCCCTCGATGGCACGGCTCTTTCTGTAACGAATCCAACCAAGCTTTGGAAGCTTGATGCGGCTATTGCCTTGATCAAGCTCGCAACCTTGTGGAAAGCAAAAGCGACTACTGCCTGTTTTCTTTTTGAAGCTCGGGAAGTCAGCGCGCTTGTCAAAGAAGTTTTTGTATGCGCGCACCAAGTCTTTGAGCACCACCTGAAATAGCTGTGAAGGGGTGTCCTTGAGCCACACAGTATCAGGCTCTTTTTTCCAGACAGGAAGCCACTTGCACATGGCAAAATGATGGATGAATTTTCCACCGTCTTTGTGGTTTTCAATCTGGCGGGCTAGTGCCTTATTCCAAACGTATCGGCACGAACCGGCAATAGAACGCATGGCACGCTGCTGTTGGCCGTTAGGCTCAATCAGAAATTTGTAGGCTTGCAAGCGTTTCATGGACTAAATTATACTTGGTCTACGAATAAAAACAACGACATTAGACACGGTAGACACGGTAGACACGGTTGCAACGGTAGACACTGTGTTTTTAAGAGATGCCTGTGCATGGGGTCTTCGTGGCTGCGTGACCAAACACCGCCGTGGCGTGTTCACCAAAGAGGTGATTGATGGCCTGCGAACGATCTTCACCGGGGTCTGTCTTGATTTTGGAGCCGAGTTGTCAGCATTCGATGGTGCGCACGACCACGTTCACCGCCTTGTCAACGACCCGCCCAAGGTTTCTGTATCGGTTTTGATTAATACCCTCAAGGGCGTATCGAGTCGCATGATTGGCCAGAAGCAATATCCCAGTGTTTCAAAGAAACGCTGGGACACTCAGTCTACTATCGCGCCATCGTGTGGCGGCTCCGATAGCGATCATCGGCCAATACATCGAGCAACAGCAAACACCAGAATAACCAACAAACAGGACACCTTTGGTGTCCGCGCTATTCATCCTCCCCCTTAACGGAGAGGATTTCCGCGTATCTTGTTAACCGACTACCTGTCTCACATTATTGAGGCCATCGAGCGCATAGAAGAATACGTTTTAGATATGGATGAAATATCATTCTTAAACAACAAGCTCGTGCAAGATGCAGTCATATGAAACTTTGAAGTAATAGGCGAGTCCAGCAACATTATCGAAAAACGCTTTCCTGAGTTTTCAGCTGCACACCCTGAGTTACCTTTGAGCTCTGCCTACCAACTGCGAAATGCAGTTGCACATGGTTACTTCAAGGTTGATTTTGAAATTCTATGGAAAACCATTGAACGCGAACTTCCCAAGCTTCATCAGAAGATTCAAAAAATACAGCAAAGTAGTGTCTGAGCAACTAAAAAAGTACACCACCCAATAAAAACACCACGCCTAAGCGTGGTGTTTTTATTGGTACGCTTCAATCTTAAAAAACGCACCACCTGAGCAAACTGATACCTACTTACTGCACAGGCTTGTCTTCGGCTGTTGGTTCAGCCCCCGCTGGTGCAGCCGTAGCCGCTGCCGCCTGTGCGGTAGCTTCAGCTAACGCCGCTGCACCGCCCGGTGTCTGTAGTTCAATACCACCGATGGCTTTAACCGACAAACGCAGACGACCCTTGTCATCAACTTCGAGCACTTTAACGCGCACAGCCTGACCCACTTTAAGAACGTCGTTGATGTTGGCAATCCGGTAGTTGGCGATTTCAGAAATGTGCAGCAGACCGTCACGCCCAGGCAGAACCTGAACAATGGCACCAAAGTCCAGCAAACGCAAGACGCTGCCATCGTATTCCTGTCCGACTTCAACGTCTGCCGTCAACTCGGTGATGCGACGCTGTGCTTCACGCGCTTTGTCGAGATCAGCGCTAGAAATCACAATGGTGCCATCGTCTGAAATATCGATCTGTGCTCCGGTCTCTTCCGTCAAACCACGAATGGTGGCGCCGCCCTTACCGATCACGTCACGAATTTTCTCGGGATTGATCTTCATTGACAACATGCGTGGCGCAAATGCTGACAACTCTTGACGCGAACCGTCCATGACTTCACGCATCTTGCCCAGAATATGCATACGGCCGTCACGGGCTTGCGCCAACGCAACTTGCATGATTTCTTTGGTGATGCCTTGGATTTTGATGTCCATTTGCAGGGCAGTCACACCAGTCTTTGTACCCGCGACTTTGAAGTCCATATCGCCAAGGTGATCTTCATCACCCAAGATGTCAGTCAACACCGCAAACTTGCCATCATCCAAAATCAAACCCATGGCCACACCAGCCACGTGATCCTTCAACGGCACACCAGCATCCATCATGGCCAATGCGCCACCACAGACCGATGCCATTGAAGAAGAGCCGTTGGACTCAGTGATTTCTGACACCACACGGATCGTGTACTGGAAATCAGCGTGATCAGGCATCATCGCAACCAACGCACGCTTGGCCAAGCGACCGTGGCCGATTTCGCGGCGCTTTGGCGCCCCAAAACGCCCGGCTTCGCCTGTCGCGAAGGGAGGGAAGTTGTAATGCAATAAGAACCGGTCCCGATAGTCGCCCGTGATCGAATCAATAATCTGTTCGTCTTGCTTGGTACCCAAGGTGGCCACAACCAAGGCCTGCGTCTCGCCTCGCGTGAACAACGCACTGCCATGGGCACGAGGTAATACACCTGTGCGGATTTCGATGGGACGAACTGTACGGGTGTCACGACCGTCAATACGTGGCTCACCGGACAAGATTTGCTGGCGAACAATGCGTGACTCTAAATCGAACAAGACGTTTTCAATGGCGACGTTATCAGGTTTATCCTGACCGCTTGCTGCCGCTTGCTCGGCCAAGGTGTCTTTAACCTTGGCATAAACGTCACGCAAACACGTTGTGCGCTCTTGCTTTTGACGAATTTGATAGGCGGCAACCAATCCTTCTTGGGCCGCCGCTGTCACCGCAGCGATCAATGCCTCATTTTTGGGCTCTGGCTGCCAATCCCACTCAGGCTTGCCAGCTTGGCGAACCAATTCATTGATCGCGTTAATGGCGACCTGCATATTCTCATGACCAAACACCACGCCACCGAGCATGATTTCTTCGGATAATTCTTTGGCTTCAGACTCAACCATCAGAACAGCCGATTGGGTTCCAGCCACAACCAGATCCATTTTTGACTGGCTCATCTGTGTACCCGTTGGGTTCAAGATGTATTGACCATCAACATAACCCACGCGCGCAGCACCAATCGGGCCATTGAATGGGATACCTGAAATGGCCAAAGCCGCAGAAGCACCAATCATGGCGGCAATGTCAGGATCGATTTCAGGATTGACTGACAGCACTTGAACGATGATCTGAACTTCGTTGTAGAAGCCCTCAGGAAACAAAGGACGCAACGGACGGTCGATCAAGCGACATGTCAGCGTTTCTTTTTCTGACAAACGACCTTCACGCTTGAAAAATCCACCTGGAATACGACCAGCGGCATAGGTCTTTTCGACGTAGTCGACCGTCAAGGGAAAGAAGTCTTGCCCAGCACGGGCGTTTTTAGCACCAACAACTGTTGCCAGCACCACAGTGTCTTCAATTGACACAACAACGGCACCTGAAGCTTGGCGAGCAATTTCACCCGTTTCCAGCGTGACGGTGTGTTGGCCATATTGAAAGGATTGGGTCACTTTGTTGAACATTGCAATAGATTCCTTACAAAACAAAAAGACCGCAAGGCAGGCAACTCGATGTTGCCCCCTTTGCGGTCAGATCATGGGTGATCGTCCTGCGTAAAAATCACTTACGCAGACCAAGTTTTTCGATAAGCGCACGGTATGAATCAGGGCTGCGTCCCTTTAGGTAATCGAGTAACTTCCGGCGACGGCTAACCATCCGCAGTAATCCACGACGCGAGTGATGGTCCTTCTTGTGCTCTTTGAAGTGGTCTGTCAACTCGTTAATGCGAGCTGTCAGCAAAGCCACTTGGACTTCGGGCGAGCCCGTGTCACCTTGGGCGCGTTGGAAATTGGAAACAATTTCGGACTTCTTAATATCAGCAACAGACATGGTAATCCTCTAATGACAAGCGCATAAACCGAGGTGTTCATGCGTGACGGTTATAAAAGTGGGGAACAAAATCCAAAAAGGCAGTTTCAAAACTAACATTCTTAAACACAAAACACTGAGCGGGTAGTCATGAACACATCATGTCACTTCATAACAGATGACCCACTTGTTCAATACACTTAAAATACTATTTGCAAAACAATTGCTTAGTTTAAAAGTATACCGTACTTTGATGCGATAATTGGGTCGACACGTTACCTTAGACACCCGTTCAAAAAAGGATTTTTCTTGGAATACCCATTTAAATCATCCATTAGAATCCTTAGTCTGACCAGCCTGGTCACGCTCATGGGCTGTGGCTCAATGAGCCAAATCACCCCAGGCACTCCCCTACAAACGGTCATTAGTCAGTATGGGCAGCCGTCGATCAGCTGCCCCAATCCCGATGGTGGCCAGCGTGTTGTTTGGTCGACTGAGCCTTCCGGCCAATACGCCTGGCGCGCCGATGTCAGTGCCAGTGGCGCTGTCTCAGCATTTACCCAAGTACTCACGAATAACGAATTCCAAGTCCTTAACCAAGGCACATGGAGTGCTGAGCGCCTTCGCTGCCACTTTGGCGCGCCCAACCGGATTGAAACCTACCCAGACAAGCCCGACCAGGCTGTCTGGCAGTACCCTTACATAGGGGATGCCAACGCCGGCTACATGCTGCTTTACGTCAGCGTCGACAAAGCCACCAACAACGTGGTTGGCTATTCAACAGCGCCAAACCCTGAACTCAACACCATGTTTTTCGGTCGATAGCCATGAAAACCTACCGCTGGATTGCCCTGTCTGTAATCATGGCCACAACTGTTGGGTGCGCTCAAATAACATCGGTTAAACCCGGTACTGCACTGACAACGGTCGAAAAGCAGTTTGGTGCGCCAACGACGTTATGTGCTGGCCCTGACGGAACCAAACGGGCCATTTGGTCTCAACAACCTATGGGGCAGTACGCCTTTGCGACCAATGTTGATGCCCAATCGCGCGTGAGCGAATTCGAACAGATCTTGACTGACCGCGCGTTTAATCAATTAGGGCAAGGCGTCTGGACGCCCGAGCAAGTGCGCTGCGCGTTCGGTCCACCAGAGAGCATTAATAAGGTCGGGCTACCAAGCAATCTAAAAATTGTGTGGTCGTACCGCTACCGCCAATCAGATGTTTGGAATTCGTTGATGTACGTTTTCTTTGGCACGGATGGAAAAGTCGTCACGGAACACTATCCCGGGCCTGACCCGATGTACATGTATGACAGGATCCGATTTTTTTGAATATTGGATGTCAGTCTTGCGGTGACTTGAAAGTTAACTGCTTGGCGCGCCTTAAGCGCCAAGCCCAAACAAACCAACCCGACAGACCGTAAATCACAAAAAGTGAAAAAAGCACCAAGGGTGGGTTACTTGAAACAAATACGAAGGTCGCTACCAACGCCAAGATCGCCCAAAACGGGACGCTACGACCCAGTGTGAAGTTTTTACCGCTGTAAAAGGGTGCGTTGGTCACCATCGCCATACCAGCGTACAACGTCAGGCCAAACATCAGCCACGCCAAAAGCTCGGGATCAACAACTAACCGAGCATCTTGCACCAACCAAACAAACCCGGCCACTAACGCCGCTGCCGCAGGGCTAGGGAGCCCCTGAAAAAATCGTTTGTCGGTCGTCCCGATATTGGTGTTGAAACGTGCCAAACGCAACGCCGCACCCGCCACGTAAACGAAGGCTGCTAACCATCCCCATCGGCCCAAGTCATACATGGCGAACTCGTAGGCCACAAGCGCTGGTGCCACGCCAAATGAGGTCATGTCTGAAAGCGAGTCGTATTGCTCGCCGAATGCTGACTGTGTATTGGTAAGTCGGGCAACACGACCATCCATGCCATCGAGGACAAGAGCCGCAAAAATAGCAATGGCGGCCAACTCGAACTTGGCATTCATGGCCTGAACAACCGCAAAAAAACCGGCGAACAATGCTGCCGTGGTGAACGCATTGGGCAATAAATAGATGGCGCGGCGACGCCCTTCCCGATCTTGCTGCTCAACGGTGGGCTCTGACTGCTTTTCTGGTTGTTCAGGCATGTTCATCAGGTAACTCAGCCAACACCGTCGTTGTTGCACTCACCCGATCGCCAATCGACACCCGTGGACGGGCGCTCAGTGGCAAGTAAACGTCCACCCGCGAACCAAAACGGATAAAGCCGTAACGTTCACCGCGCCCAAGCGTTTGGCCAACTTTGGCGTAACAAAGAATTCGTTTGGCTACCAGGCCCGCTACCTGCACAGCTGTCACGATATGACCCTGCGTGGTCTCAATAATCATCGCATTGCGTTCGTTTTCAAGAGAGGCTTTATCCAACGCAGCATTGAAAAACTGACCTGGAAAGTAGGTCACTGTCTTAACCGAGCCATCAACAGGTGAACGATTACTGTGCACGTTAAAGACGTTCATAAACACGCTGATTTTAAGGGCGCGACGTTCAGCGTAAGGATCATCGACTTCAGCAATCACAACAATTCGTCCGTCAGCTGGGCTCAATACCGCGTTATCTGCGGTCGAACCTTGCCTAGGGGGGTCTCTAAAAAACTGCAATACAAAGACAGCCAAGACCCACAACGGAATAGACCAGCCAATAGACCAAAAACTAACCAACAGTGCAAGCAGCACTGAACCGGCGATAAATGGCCAACCCTCTCGGGCAATGATGGGGTGGGGGTAAGAAGGAGTGTTCATATCAACCGAAGGTTAACCCAAAAAAAGCGCCCTGACTGTGATCGGTTTCAGATCTGATCAGGGCGCAGCACTTGGTCAATCGGTGTCCCTTTAATGACTGTGGGACACAAAACGCTCAAGCTTAATTCTTACTTTTGTCGACCAACTTATTCGCGGCAATCCAAGGCATCATGGCACGCAACTGCCCGCCTACTTTCTCGATTTGCGAGTCAGCATCAATGCGCCGGCGTGAAATGAGTGACGGACCGCCCGCCTTGCTTTCAAGAATGAAGTTCTTGGCATACTCGCCGGTTTGAATATCTTTCAACGCTTGGCGCATGGCTTTGCGCGTCTCTTCAGTCACAATCCGAGGGCCGGTGACATATTCACCGTACTCAGCATTATTCGAGATCGAGTAGTTCATGTTGGCAATACCGCCTTCATAGATCAGGTCGACGATGAGTTTTAGCTCGTGCAAGCACTCAAAGTAGGCCATTTCTGGGGCATATCCGGCTTCGACCAACGTTTCAAATCCCGCTTTGATCAGTTCAACGGTACCACCGCACAAAACAGCCTGCTCACCAAACAGGTCTGTTTCTGTCTCCTCGCGGAAATTCGTCTCAATGATGCCAGCACGGCCGCTACCAATTGCGCATGCGTATGACAACGCGACATCGCGTGCCGCACCCGAAGTGTCTTGATGAACGGCAACCAGTGAGGGAACACCGCCGCCTTGCGAGTAAGTACTGCGTACTGTGTGACCGGGTGCCTTGGGAGCAATCATCATGACATCAATATCCGCGCGAGGAATAACTTGCCCGTAGTGCACGTTAAAACCGTGCGCAAATGCCAGCGCAGCGCCCGGCTTGATGTTAGCGTGTACTTCATCGCTGTAGACCTGGCCGATATTCTCGTCGGGCAACAACATCATGACCAAATCGGCTTGCTTGACCGCGTCAGCGACCTCAGCAACTTTCAAACCAGCATTGGCTGCTTTTGACCACGAACCACCATTCTTGCGTAATCCGACCACAACGTTAACACCCGACTCATGTAGGTTCAGGGCGTGTGCATGACCTTGTGAACCGTAACCGATGATGGTTACGGTTTTGCCTTTGATAAGGGACAGGTCACAATCTTTGTCGTAAAAAACCTTCATGAAAAAACTCCAGATAATTGTTTTGTATTGTTAGTCGTGTTGTGTCAATTTGTACTTAAAGGCGTAAAACACGCTCACCGCGCCCGATACCACAAGCACCCGTGCGAACGGTTTCTAGAATCGCCGTTGGATCAAGTGCCTCAATAAAAGCTTGGATTTTCACATGATCACCAGTCAACTCCACCGTGTAGGTTTTGTCAGTGACATCCACAATGTGCCCACGAAAAATATCGGCCATACGCTTGATTTCTTCGCGCTCTTTGCCAACAGCCCTGACTTTGATCAGCATCAGCTCACGCTCTATGTGCGGACCGTCGGTCAAATCTACCATCTTTACCACGTCAATGAGCCGGTTTAAGTGCTTTGTTACCTGCTCAATCACAGCATCTGAACCAGCCGTTGTGACTGTTAAGCGCGATAACGTGGCATCTTCAGTGGGTGCCACTGTCAATGTTTCAATGTTGTAGCCGCGCGCCGAGAACAGACCAACCACCCGCGAAAGCGCGCCAGGTTCGTTTTCCATCAGAACTGAAATAATGTGTTTCATGTCAGCCCCTTATAGATCTTCAGAACCGAGCAACATTTCGGTCAGCCCTTTGCCAGCTTTCACCATTGGCCAGACATTTTCTGATTGGTCAGTGATGAAGTCCATGAAGACCAGTCGGTCTTTCATCGCAAAAGCTTCCCTCAAAGCGCCATCAACATCACCTGGCTTGTCGATACGCATGCCAACGTGACCATAGGCTTGTACCAAAGACACAAAGTCCGGCAGGGCGTCCATGTAGGACTCCGAGTAACGCGAGCCATAATCAATCTGTTGCCATTGCCGTACCATCCCCAAGTAACGGTTATTCAAGCAAATCACTTTGGGGGTCAAGTGGTACTGCTTGCAGGTCGATAATTCCTGGATATTCATCTGGATCGAACCTTCACCCGTGATGCAAGCAACGGTGGCATCAGGATTGGCCATCTGAACACCCATGGCATAGGGCAAACCAACACCCATGGTGCCCAATCCGCCCGAATTGATCCAGCGCCTTGGTTTGTCAAAACCATAGTATTGAGCAGCCCACATTTGGTGCTGCCCCACATCCGAGGTGATGAAAGCGTCACCTTGGGTAACTTCCCAAACCTTTTGCACCACCGACTGTGGCTTGATGAATTCTTCCGATGTGGCGAACTTCAAGCAATCGATGCCGCGCCACTGTTTGACTTGCTCCCACCATTTGCCCAGTGCAACTTTGTTTGGTGGGGTTTCGACGGCAGCCGCCTCGTATTGGCCAATCAGCTCATTGAGAACGTCTTTGACATTACCCACAATTGGCACGTCCACTTTCACACGCTTCGAAATCGAAGAGGGATCGATATCCAAATGAATGATCTTGCGTGGCGCTTGCGCGAAGTGCTTGGGGTTTCCAATCACGCGATCATCAAAACGCGCACCAACAGCCACCAACACGTCGCAATGCTGCATTGACATGTTGGCCTCGTAGGTGCCGTGCATACCGGGCATGCCAACGAACTGCGGATCTGTCGATGGAAACGCGCCAAGACCCATGAGGGTGTTAGTACATGGCGCACCTATCATTTTGACTAGGGTGCGCAGCTGCTCCGAGGCATTCGCCAAGATCACGCCACCACCGCTGTAAATCATGGGGCGCTCGGCTTGTAGCAACATTTGCACGGCTTTCTTGATTTGACCTTGATGGCCTTTGACCACCGGCGAATATGACCGCATGATGACCTCGCCCTTAGGCGGACCAAACTTGGTTTTGGCGATCGTAATGTCCTTGGGAATATCCACCAATACGGGGCCAGGACGACCGGTGCGGGCAATGTAAAACGCACGACGGATCGTGTCAGCGAGTTCACGGACATCGCGAACCAAGAAGTTATGCTTTACGCACGGACGGGTGATGCCGACTGTGTCGCATTCTTGGAAGGCATCCTCACCAATCGCGTGCGTGGGCACTTGACCGCTGATGATAACCATTGGGATTGAGTCCATGTACGCTGTGGCAATACCTGTCACCGCGTTAGTCACACCCGGGCCGCTTGTCACAAGTGCCACACCGACCTTTTCAGAGGAACGAGCGTATGCGTCAGCCGCGTGGACCGCCGCTTGTTCGTGACGAACCAAAATATGCTTAAATTTGTTTTGGGTAAAAATTGCGTCGTAAATATAAAGAACTGCGCCGCCCGGATAACCGAAGACGTGTTCCACGCCTTCTTCAGCCAGACAGTTCACGACGATGTCGGCGCCTGTCATTTCCATGATGATATTTCCTTTCGTTACCGGCTTCGCCAAACCAATTGCAAGCCCTTTATTGGGTTTGCCAATTCCGCATAGAGATCCACCACATGATCAGCGCTTTCAGACTCACGGAGCCTGGCCACCTGATCACATCGCAACCCCTGCACAGCCTTATTGATTCGCTAGGCACGCACCCATTGGTGCACTGGATTGAAACGGATGAGTCTACGATCCGCTTGTGGCGGCGTTGACAACATTTAAGATTAGCCGAAACTGGCATTGGCGTGTCGCCTGGCCAGACACAACTTCTTGTTTGTACTGTGTTATTTGATAACAAACAAGACCATTACTTTAGCTTTTTCTGCACTGCAGCGCAAATGGTATAGAGTAGCAATCATGCTTGGAGCCCGCTTAAACCGCCTACAGCGCTTTGTTTACAGCCACCACTTTGTGGGCGGCTTACGCCGCGGCTCAGGTGTTGTGGTGGCATTTGCGCTGGTCACGCTTGTGCTGGAGAACCCCACCGCCGGGCTAATCGCTGTCCTCGGCGCGCTTTGTGTGGCATTAATCGACCAACCCGGCCCCGTTTCGGTGCGTATTCGAGAGATGCTCGGTGGTTTGATACTTGGCGCCGGCGCTGTCGGCATCACGGGCTTGGCCTCTCAGAACCCGATCCTTTTGTTGATTGTGGTCGTGGCACAGAGTTTTTTCTTTTCGTTGTTTTCTGTTTACGGCAAAAGAGGCGGTGTCATCGGTTTGGCCTGCCTGGTGCTAACCGTTGTCACCATGCATACTTCCCTGACACCGGTTCAGGCCGGTTTGCACACGCTCACCTCTGTCAGTGGGGCGGTGATCTACATTTTGGTTAGCCTACTGAGCAGCCGCCCTTTGCAAGTACGAGAAGAGGAGCAATCCCTCTCAGTGGCACTATTTGCCACGGCCGATTATGTCGCCGCCCGTGCTGACATGTACGAGCCTCGAGCTGACATTGACGAAGGCTACCGGCGCCTGATTGACCGCCAATCAAAAATGACGGAACAACACCAAGCCGCCCGCGACATGATCTTGCGTAGCATCAATCCGGCCGCACTCGAAAGATCACCTCGGCGAACAGTCGTTTGGAACGTCTTTATTGATATGGTTAACATGCTCGACATGTTGGTGAGCACCCACACCGACTACACCTTGCTGCATCGCACCTTGGACGATGCCGACATCATGATTTTCAGTCGTGATGCGTTGGACAAAATGGCGCTCGAGTTAGAGCGCATCGCATTGGCTGTGACTCGCGAGAGGGGACTATCTCGGCGCAATAGCGTCAAAGCAGAACTGCGGGCTATTGAATTTGAGCTAGAGCAAATGAAGCGCGACGGTTTTGCTGACAGGGAGCTTGAAACCTACACCATCTGCGTTCAAATTTTCAGACGCCTGAGAAATGTCAATCGACTGATTGAGCGAATGTTGAGTCAAACACGCTTTCCGGCGCACAACGAGCCACTAAATCCAGCTCAAATCGACGCCTCTTTGATCGATTTTCTATCTCGCCAATCGTTTCACCCGCGCTTGCTGTCGAGCAACTTGCGGCTTGACTCGCCACCGTGCCGCTTCGCTTTACGCGTGGCATTGGCCACTGCCATCGGGCTGGGCTTGGGCTTGCTATTGCCCGATGTGGCTGAGCATGGTTATTGGATTGTGCTGACAATCATCATGATCATGAAGCCCGCCTTTTCTTTAACCAAACAGCGTAACAATGCGCGGTTGACGGGTACTTTAATTGGTTGCGGATTCGCTTATGGGCTGTTTTCACTGACACCTGAGACCCACTGGCTTTTGGCTGCCCTATTTCTCAGTCTTGTGGCTGGCTTTTCGTTCTTACTGGTCAACTACCTTGTTGCCTCTGTTTTCAACACATTGGCTATCCTGCTGACGCTACACTTTGTATTTCCGAGCTCATTTGCCCTCATTAATGAACGGGCCATTGATACCGTGATTGGCTCATTGGTTGCCTTTGCATGCAGTTATTTTCTGCCATGGTGGGAGTCGCGATCGCTGCCAAGCTTGGCGCAAGCCGCGGTGCGTGCCAACCAGGCTTTTTTACAGACCGCGGTGCAATTGCTTAAAATCGAAGATCAAGATCATGTCGCCGCCATTCGCCCAAACGCTTGGCCATTGGCCAGGCGTAACACACTGGTTGCCTTTAGTAATTTCGCCGAGGCGTTTTACCGGATGATGGGTGAACCGCATTCACGACAGCGCCATGTGGCTGAATACAACCATTTGTTGATACAGAATCACGTCTTGGCCGCTGAAATCCTCACCATCGCGTCACTGCTGCGCGCCCAGCCCGAACAAGCCTCACAAGCCATTGCATTTATGCAAGTCCTTGAGCAAGCCCTTGCCACTCGGGACTTAAAAGCGGCTGGTTTGCCTGCACCTACCTTTGACAGAAAAAGCACCCCTGCTGATTGGCTTTACCCCTTGAAACAAATGCAGCGCGCCGTGCAAGGCATCATTCGAGAATCCACAGCGATTCAAACCGCGACCCAGACCGCGCAGGCTGCAATGACCCAAAACAGTTCTTAACGGCAACAGCCCAATCACTAACCTGGTGTCGTTGCTGTCACAAAACCAAGCTTGTTGACATGAAACAATACGCTTATGCTTGAATTCGCGTGCCTCCTTACCGACTGGAGAGTGATTTGAAAATTGCAGATATAAAAGCCAACGCTTATTCAATGCCATTTGTTAACCCTTCATACCCAAGAGGGCCGTACCATTTTGTCGATCGCGAATTTTTCATTATTTCCTATCGCACCGACGAAAAGTTATTACGACAAATGGTGCCTGAACCGTTGACCATTGATGATCCCATCGTCAGCTTCGAGTTCATTCGGATGCCTGACTCGTCAGGATTCGGTAAATACACCGAATCAGGCCAAGTCATTTCGATCATTGACGAACAAGGCCGCAAAGGCAGCTACAGTCACATGATGTACCTCGATGATGAATCACCGATTGCTGGGGGACGTGAACTGTGGGGATTCCCTAAAAAATACGCCTCTCCCAAGCTCGAAGTCGTCACAGACACGTTGATTGGCACACTTGATTACGGTCCAGTGAGAATCGCAACAGGCACCATGGGCTACAAATACGAGACTTTGGATATGGCCCTAGAGCAGAAAAAAATGGCGGAATCACCAAATTATCTGCTTAAGATCATCCCTCACGTCGATGGCACCGCCCGCATTTGTGAACTAAACCGCTATTACTCACAAAACGTGACCGTCAAAGGCGCTTGGACTGGACCGGCGAAACTAGAATTGTTCCAACACGCGCTGGCACCAATCGCCGACTTACCCGTGCTTGAGATCGTTGGCGCCAAACATCTTTTGTGCGACCTTACTTTGGGGCTCGGCGAGGTGGCGTTCGACTACTTGAAGGCGTAACTGCTTTTTTAACAACCTGTTTGCGAGCAGTCGTTTGACGCGCGGGAGCCTTACGGGCTCCTGTTGCTTTTTTAGCCACTGTTTTAGTGTCACTAACTGGTGCATCACGAAACTGCGTCGACGACGTACGCTTGTGCGTGTGGATATCGAAGGTCACGAAGTTTTCACCCTCAGCCGGCAACTCTAAACACGGGGCATACCCAATGGTTTCGTCCATGTCATCGAGACCCGTTTGCCAATGCTGTCGCATCGACTCCGCACTGAATTGAAAGTCTTTGTAATGGCCTTCAGCTCGCTTGTTTTGATAGATCAAGTGAATCACGTTGTAACGGGCACCGAGCATGTGGCGGGCCATTTGATCAAACCACGGGTCCTTTGCTTTGACTGCAGCTGGAATTCGCTCAAGCGTCTCATAAAACACTTTGCGCATGCGTTGCATCATGTGAACGGCATTAGTTACCGTGCGGGTACGACTGGAATATTGGATATCCTTCTGGCGTTCGGTCACTGTCAAGATGTCTATGGGCAACGCGCCCTGCGAGCTCCAGACATCCACTTGGAACACCAATGTGTCGCGCCGCTGAGGATCTCCGAGCACATACTCTAAGGGGGTGTTTGATACGCAACCACCATCCCAGTAATACTCGCCATCAATCTCCGTGGCAGCAAAGCCTGGTGGCAATGATCCCGAAGCCACGAAGTGTTTGGGCGTGAGTGTTTGTGTTTTTGAGTCAAAATAAACAAAGTTACCAGTCGCGACATTGGTCACACCCAAAGACACACGGGTTTCACCGCTGTTGATTCGATCGAAGTCGGCAAACTTCTCTAGCGTTGCGATCAATGGTGTGGTGTCGTAGAAGCTGATTTGGTCAGGGGTGCCACTGCCCGGGGCCATGAATCTTGGTTTAAAAAACCCTTCTTGCCCGTTCATGAGCGCTGACATGGCCGCCATTGAACGAAACATACTTTGACCCGTGTCGCCCAACATACTGGCCATGGGCACGCCTGGCGATCCGAGCAAGTCGTGTTGCACGTGCGTTTGCGCTGGCATCCAAGGCTGGGCAAACACCGCAGGACTACAAATGGTGTCCCAGAAGTCGTGCAGGCGTTGAACCCGATCTTTGGGCGCATTACCCGCAATGATTGCACTATTTAGCGCACCAATCGAAATGCCAGCCACCCAGTTGGGATGAATGCCGGCGTTGGCCAAACCCTCGTAAACCCCCGCTTGATAAGAACCCAGTGCCCCGCCGCCTTGAAGCACCAAAGCGATTCGATGGTAATCGGGCAATTCAAGTTTGGTTTTATTCATGCGGGGTACTCCTATGATTCCGGACGGCGAAACACCAACTTATCGGGGGTCGACACTTCTGGTGCAAAACAATAACCTTCGCTGTCAAACATGGATAATTTTTCAGGACTATCGATGCGATTTTCAACAACATAGCGCGCCATCAGACCTCGAGCTCGTTTGGCGAAGAAACTGATGATCTTCCAGGCGTCACTTTTTTGATCTTGAAACACGCAGTCGATCACCCTCGCTTCTAACACCTTTCGGTTAACGGACTTGAAGTACTCTTCGGACGCTAAGTTAACAATCACAGGATTTTTATCTTTTGCCAAACGCTCATTCAGGTACGGCGTGATCTTGTCCTTCCAAAAATCGTAAAGGTTTTTACCGGCTGGGTTAGGTAGTTTTGTTCCCATTTCAAGCCGATAGGGTTGCATCAGATCAAGTGGACGCAAAACCCCATACAAGCCGCTTAAGATCGCCAAGTGCTCCTGCGCCCACTGCAACTCAGACGCCGACAGCGTACAAGCCTGCAAACCCTCATAAACATCACCATTAAACGCAAGCGCCGCGGGCCGAGCGTTCATTTGAGTGAACGTTTCGGACCAGCCCGCATATCGTTCCACGTTGAGTTGCGCCAAAGCCGAGCTCAACGACATCAAGCCCGCCACTTCCGACGCACTCTTCTTTTTCAGCACATCAATCAACACGCGCGCCTCGGGCACAAACAGTGGATCTGTGTGTAGCCGGGTTGGCAGCGGTGAGTCGTAATCCAATTTTTTGGCTGGAGAAAGTAGAAACAGCATAAAAGCACCCCAAAAATCACGTCAACGAGTAAAGATAACAAACCTTTCAATCCGGGTCAGCCCAGACCCACCAAAAGACGCAACCCCAAGCCCAGAAGACGGTATGGTTAGTGCTAAGATAGCGACCTCGAGCGGAGAGGTGGCAGAGTGGTCGAATGTACCTGACTCGAAATCAGGCGTACGGTTTTCCCGTACCGTGGGTTCGAATCCCACCCTCTCCGCCAGCAAATGACGTAACTTGTTGATTTAAAATAATAAAAGAAAATGATATTGACGGTACCCACCAGCACACCCACCACTGGCATATTTAACTACATCGTCTGTTATTAGCTTAACGCAATTCCTTTTTTCTATGAAACCGCCACGCCGAAAGCATTCGGGTACAGGATGACTCCACCGTACCCCCATACCCCATGATTTTGATTGGGACTCCTAGCACACCTATGCACTGTATTTCGCTCAAACGATGCTGCTCGGGCGTTAAAAAGCCACCCGAAGGTGGCTGTCTTGCTTAGTACCCCGAACCCAAATGGGTTACAAATTAACATTAGTAACCTCTTATTCCCATATAAGAATATTTGGGAGTTTAGGTTGTAGTTGTCTTAAAGCTGAATATCCAACTCCAGCTAGCCCAGTGAATAGCCCCAGCGGCATTTCACCCTGAATCCCCACGAGTAGATATTTTCCTGAACGATGAGCATTAGCAATCACTTTTTTAAATTCAACTTGTGCTTGAGTAGCAGATTTTGGGTTACTAAAAAATAAACTAGCAGATTTTAAAAGCTCGATATAACCTAGTGATCCGCAACACAGTGAGTCATTCGAATGATTTGCTCGTAACGATGCTCCTCGCAAAGCTCGCTTAATGTCCATTTCAAAGCGAGCAAAACCAGAATCTACCTTACTTGCAATAGCCATTCTAGCGATACCAATACCCACGGCTCCGTGACACCACTGACAAGGAGCTTTTCGTAAAGGCGTATCCGTCTCTAATAAAAACCAATTACTCACCTCGGGATTAAAATTTTGATCTTCATTTTTTAAAGAGTCCTCGAGTGCCAAGAGAAACTTATTTTGCCCACTGACCTCAGCTAACAAAGCGAATGCATAACCAAATCCCGAAGCACCATGTGACATCCCATTTAAGTGCCTTTGACGGGATCCTTCACCAGCCCAGTAACGCTGACCTAATTCGTTATAACGAGCCAGCGCAAGCAAATGGTTGCCACACAATAACGCTCGCTCAAGGATGTCAGGGTCTCCCGTTTCACGATATAACTTTAAGAGTCCTAATACCGCTCCAGCACTGCCTGCAATGATGTCTAGTCCACGATCTTTAGCAATGAGTTCTACAGAAACAAGCTTTGCAGCTTTCGTTGCATCAGCCAACATGTCGGAGTTATCAAACAATTTAGATATCACCGTCAAACCGTAAACAATCGAACCTAAGCCTGTTCCACCACCTATGCCAATGGAGCTAGCGAATGCGGCAGCGTCTGAAGAGTTTATGATTGAACGTACGTCAGCAACAGCCGCAAGACTGAGTTTAAATGATTCAGCATGATTATTTACTTCAGCATAAGCCGCTAAAAAAATGCCGATACCTACGCTACCAGCATAGAGCGAGTATTTACTGATTAATGAATTTTCTTCAACACCGTGAGTTTCAGATCGATGCCAAGTAACGCCAGCCGAGCTTTTTAAAGCCAGTTCAGTAAATATCTGAACGATGGAATGTGCTTCATTTAAAAAAACCTGATTTTCATCTTGCGATGAAACTCCGTGCGGGATAAGTTTTCCGCTTTTAAGGCTCTTGTTGTAGATCACTGAGGGCCATAAAACTGACCTTAACAACAAAACATCTTCATCAATTGAACTTTTAGCTAAACGCTTAAGTCTTTGCTGCGCGTTCGACAAATTAGCCCTTGATGCATCTAACATTGTTACCAGAGGCTCAATATTTCGCTTTTCAGTATGCTCTAACGCCGCAATTTCCTCTACCCTTTCGGTAAGAAATGGGATTTGTAAGTTGAGGAGCGCCTGTCGTTCGAATCGTAAGTCTGTCCACTTGCTCTTTAAAGCTGACGGCACGTCATAAAATCTTGCAAGAAAATCAGACTGAACGCTCCATAAAACGCCATCACTGAATGCGCTAGTTTTTTTCATGCGTGCCAATAAAAGCCGATAGAATTTATTCGGTCTATATTGCACACGTACTGACTGATTTTCAAATCTCTCTAGCAAACCATTTAAGCCAACTTTATCTCTACATACCATAACAAAAATGAGGTATTTTTTAAATCCGTCTAATAAATAATCAAAATGTTGATCTAATTTCGAAAAGGTTTCATCCGTCCGAAATAAAGTAAGAGGCAACGAACTGATCTGCCCGATAGCGTTATTTACCCCTTCAGGTGCTTGAGATGGTTCATCATGGGGACTCGACGCCGAACCTTGGTCAATAGTGTCCGATTGAAATAAGCACTGAATTTCAAGCGGCAAGGGGTATTCGCCTACAGAAAGAAACTCTGCATCATCAAAGTGAGAACCGGCAAGAACATAAAAAAGTGCCATCCAAGCACCTAGCCTTTCATAAAGCTGGGCGTTTTCTGAGTCGTCCAAAGACACTGTCCCTTCGGTGACTTCAAGCCAGTAATAGTCAGTACAAAAAATGATGTTTGAATACTTTAGATCAATGGGCGGTGCGTAATGATTAAGCTGCTCGAGCAAATCAAATATTCGTTGCGTTAAGTTACAGTTTTGTAGTGCATAAATTATTTTTTTATTATTAGAATATTCTAAAATTTTTATGGTTTGACTAATACTGAATACCCGTAACACCTGAGCGGTATCGAAAGTGACCGAAAAGCGATTCTGAAGTAATAGTTTATCTTCGTGTATTCGTTTCATGAGCGTTGCAGTAACACTCATCCACTCTCGCACAATCACAGCGATTAAACGTAATAATACCGGTTGAAGTTGAAACAACTTCATTAAGTGCGTTTGCGGCCATATGTGAGCGTCCTGTTCGTAATTATCTATTGCTAGACAACTCTTCACGTTACCAATCTGGCTAGGCACTTTTACGAGTCCAGCGAAATAATCGACAAATGGTTTGTAACAAATTATCCGTAGCTCGTTAACCAATGTTTCTTGTAAATCGCTAAAGGCCTCATCTCTTAAGCATGGCAAAGAGCCGTTACTTTGAGCAGGAAAACATTTTTCCAGACACAATTGTGCAAGCTCTTTTAAAATGAGTTCAACTTCATCGCCTCCTGAACTTGACGAAAGAGAGTCTGTATTTAAGGGTGACATGATGGATTGCAGGTTATTGAATACCCACTGAGCATCGCGCACCCATAATGGATAAATACGCGAGCGTTTGGGGCGAGCACCTGCGAAGCGAGCAGAAACAAATTCCAATGACCACCCATCTTTAGCCAATCGCTGAACAAACGCCTCACTGTTTCCCGCTCCGCTAGCATCGCACCACGAACTCAACATCGCCCTGACTCGCTGGGGATCTATGGTAAGCGCAGGATCAGTAAAAAAGTCGTCAGACAGCAACTCATCAAAGCTCGCAGCATTTCGATAAAAATCGTCAAGATTCAACATTCGTGATATTGGTTTTTATTAGACTTTTTATGCAAAGAGAATTATTAAAGTATGTTGGCAATTAAAGTAATCGTGGGGGTTACTTGCCTTGCTAAATTGGAGGGTAGGCTATGACACTCCACGCTTAATGTACTTAAACGAAGCTATTTGGGTTTGATTTATTGACTAATCAATGCGTTAAAAAAAGCCACCCTAAGGTGGCAGTCTTGCTTAGTACCCAGGACAAAGGTTGTAGGTTACCGGTCAGCAATAGCTAACACACCGTACTAACAACGTTGTCGCATGTTCCCCCCCCCTGCGCACCAACGGCAGCCTGCTCCAATGCATCATCAGAGACATCCTGTACAACAA
>CALBEY010000134.1 GCA_937888805.1 uncultured Burkholderiaceae bacterium | reverse complement strand
ATATGTTTATGATTCAATTTTTTAAATGACGTCATCAATCCAAACGCTCGGAGCCAACTGTCATGCTTAGATTTGATGTCCCACAAGTCAATGCCAACGTCGTACGTCTTGAGGCGTTCATTACATTTTTGTTCTGCGCCATTGCGCTCTTAGGCTTTCCTTACCTGTTGCCTGTGCTTGCCATGATGGGTTTGGTGCGCGGGTTTTTTGGACACTTTTACTGCCCCTCGCACCGGGTGTTTTCGCATCTGATGAATAAAGCCAATATTGCCGGTCACAAAGAAAATGCGGGCGCCAAGATGTTTGCCAACAAGCTGTTGTTCATCGCCGCCACCATTGCCAGCGTCCTTTACTTCACTGGCAACGCATTATGGGTGGTGCCGACCATCGCGTTGGTGATTTTTTCTTCACTGGAATGGGCTTTTTCATTCTGTGCCGCTTGTTGGGTTTATGGCTTTTGGTACAAAATGTTCCCGCCAAAAATGGTGTGACGTGCCAGACGCTTTTTATAAAAAGGCCTTCTGCAGCCACTTGGGCTCAGAAGGCCTTTGCTCAGGCGGTCATACTTTTTTGAGTCAGACTTTGATTCAGCTTACCAAATCAACCCGTCCTGTTTTCAAATCGTAAATGCCACCCACGATTTTCAATTTGCCCTTGGCGACTCGGTCACTGATGATTGGGTTTGACTCTGTCAGCATCGTGACATTTAAGCGCACATTATCCTTAGTCGCTGCCGCCACAAGCGCATCACCTTTGGCAGACTGAGCCGCTTGACGAACAGCAGGTGCAAGGGCTGTCGTCAGTGCTTGGATATGCCCAGGAAAACTGGCGTTTTCGGTATAGGCTTGAACGGCTGCACCGATCGCGCCACAGCTGGTGTGACCGAGCACCATAATCAACGGTGCCCCAAGCACGGCGGTACCGTACTCAAGGCTTGCCAGAATATCCGTGTTCACAAAATTACCAGCCACGCGCGTCACAAACAAATCACCCCGTCCCTCATCAAAACAGTACTCAGGGCCGATACGAGAGTCTGCGCAGCTCACCAAACAAGCGTAAGGGTTTTGGCCACCCGACAGTACTTGCCGAGTGGCTGCAAAATTAACGGGCGTCGATTTGCCGGAAACATATCTTGCATTGCCAGCCATCAATCGTTCGAGCGCTTGATCAGGATTTAGTACGTTTTCAGGTTGGGGGGGCGTACTGGCGTGGGCCACACCACTCAAAGCCAGCGCACTAGCCAGTGGTAAGGCGCCAACCGCGCCCAGTAAGGAGCGCCGTGACAACGACTGAGGCCTTTGATTGGCTGATGATCCCTGTGAAAAGCGATTACAAATGAAACACATTTTTCTCTCCAGAAAAATACGTCAAAGAACGGCGGAATTGCCGGCTAAATTTGACAAAAAAATGCAAGATTGTGTTGCTGTTTTATTTGCACTCAACTTCTTTTCTCAACGGACACTATCAAATTTTGATTTAAATTAGCACACTAATCCTTAGTTTAGTAAAATTAATGTCAGCCGATTCAATCCTTAAACCACCCGCTTAACAAACCGCAGAGGCTTGTAAGTCATCAGCACTTGACCCTTTTCATTGAAAACGGTGTTTAAAGTACGGACCAAACCCCGGTCTGGCCGGCTGTTGCTGGCACGTGCCTCGGTGACTTCACACATCACGTTAATGGTTTGCCCCACTAATGTTGGGGCGTGTACTTTCATTTCCATCTCTAAAAAAGCAAAGCCCGTGTGTTGCATGGCCGCTTGCATCAAGAGTCCCTCTGCCATCGAGTAAACCAAAGCGCCTGGTACCAATCGGCCTTTGATGTCTGAGGTTTCACGCACAAACTCTGTGTTGGTAAAAAGCACTTCAGTAAAACCAGTCGCATTCACAAAAGCGACCAAATCAGCCTCAGTAATCGTGCGGCCCACTGTTCTGAATTTTCTGCCAACGGGCAGTTCATCAAAGTGCATACCCAGTCCAACCACTTCAACGCCGTCTTGTTCAAGATGCAATGCCACGGATGGTCTCCCCTTTTTTTTGATTGATGAATACAAAGTAGGCCACAGTTTATCGCTTCGCAAACCAGCGCCAACCGACGCCCGCTGTTGGATCCTTGATTAACGATCACTGCCACTGAAAAAACAGTCATGTCAAACTTAGGATAGAATACCTGAATGATAATCATTATTATTTAGAAACCATGCAAACACTTTTTACTGCCAAGACAAACACCCCTTTTAAAGTTCACCACCTTGCCTTCGACGGCACCAACACTGAGCGCGCGAACCACCTGCAACAAATCGGATTTCTACCCGGTGAAGAAGTCGTTGTGTACCGTCGCGCACTTTTTGGCTTGGGCCCGCTCGTTGTGCGAATCGGTGCGAGCACCTTTGCGCTACGACATAGCGAAGCCACTTGTATTTTTGTGGCTTAAGGAGACCCTCATGAAGGAAAGTATTGTGCATGTTCACCCCATTGGACTGCTGTTTGCCTTGGTTGGCAATCCCAATTGTGGCAAAACCGCTTTGTTTAATCGCCTGACCGGCAGCCGCCAAAAGGTTGCCAACTATGCCGGCGTCACCGTTGAACGCAAAGAAGGACAACTGCGCACAAGCACTGGAAAACGCGCTCGCATTCTTGATTTACCGGGCACCAACAGTCTTTATCCCAGCTCACCCGATGAGCGCGTGACTTGCGATGTGCTTAATGGTCAGGCCATCGGCGAAAAAAAACCAGATGTGGTGGTCTGCGTGGTGGACGCCACCAACCTGCGACGTGGTTTGCGTTTGGTTTTGGGGGTACAGCGACTCGGTTTGCCATGTTTGGTTGCACTGAACATGTCTGACGAGGCACGCGCTCGCGGTATCGACATTGACGCCAGTGCCTTATCAAAAGCACTTGGCGTTGTCGTGGTCCCAACGGTTGCAATCAAATCCGCTGGTGATGCGGCCCTGCGCACGGCCATTGAAACCATGCTTGAAGATCGCACCAAGATCGTACCAACAAGTTGCGACAATCGCACCGAGCCCGCCATTACCGAAGACCACCAACGGGTACAAGACATTCTCGCAAGCTTGGGGCTCGATCACGTGATTCCTGACAGCAAGAGCGAGCGGTTAGATCGTGTGCTTCTGCACCCCGTTGGTGGTCCTATCATTTTGTTGGTGGTTTTATTTTTGATCTTTCAAGCCATGTTTGGCTGGGCCCAAGCACCCATGTCTTGGATTGAAACAGGATTTGAGTGGCTGGCTGAATTAATCAGTGACGCCTTGCCCGACCATTGGCTAAGAAGCTTGTTAATTGAGGGCATCATCGCTGGCGTGGGTGGCGTGGTTGTGTTTTTGCCGCAAATCCTTATCCTATTTTTCTTTATTCTCGTGCTCGAAGAGTCAGGCTACCTACCAAGAGCCGCTTATTTGCTTGATCGGATGATGGGTAGCGTGGGTCTGTCGGGACGCTCTTTTATCCCATTGCTTTCAAGTTTTGCTTGCGCCATCCCAGGGATCATTGCCGCTCGCACCATTCCTAACGCACGCGATCGATTGGTCACCATCATGATTGCACCGCTCATGACCTGCTCAGCAAGACTGCCGGTTTACACGCTACTGATTAGCGCGTTCATACCCCGACACAGCACCTGGGGTGGGCTTGAGCTTCAAGGGTTGGTGATGTTTGGTTTGTACATGGCTGCCATTTTTGGAGCCATGGCAGTGGCATGGTTGCTCAAATCCTTAACACGTTCGGGACGTCAAATTCGCCCGCTGATGATGGCGCTTCCCACCTATCGATTGCCGAATCCTTTGAGTGTCACCATTGGCTTGTGGCACCGTGCGAATATTTTTATGAAACGCGTTGGTGGCATTATCCTCGCCATGACCGTTGGACTTTGGTTTTTAGCCAGCTATCCGGTGCCCCCCTTAAACGCACTGGCCGCCCCGATCGAATACAGCTACGCTGGCATGCTTGGCAAGTGGCTGGCTGTCATTCTTGAACCGATTGGCTTTAATTGGCAAATCGCCATCGCACTTGTCCCTGGCATGGCGGCCCGTGAAGTGGCCGTCAGTGCGCTCGGAACAGTCTACGCCCTATCAGCCACGGGCGACGATACCGAAACCGCCTTGATACCGCTTCTTGCCCAGCAATGGAGTGTCGCAACTGGCATGGCCATGCTGGCTTGGTATGTCTTTGCCCCGCAATGCTTGGCCACGCTGGCAACCATCAAGCGTGAGACTGGCGGATGGTTGATGCCACTGGTTGGGGCGGGCTATATGTTTGTGTTGGCCTATGGTGCGGCATGGCTGGTCTATCGTCTAACGCCATTACTGTTTTAAATAGGCTGATACGATGGGGCATGGGTTTATGACAGGATCGACATGCAAACATCACCGCCCAAGCGACTGCTCATCGTCTATCACTCCACCACTGGAGGCACCGAACGCATGGTTCAGGCCGCTGCGCTTGCAGCGGGCACTGAGCCAGGCGTCATTGTTGATTTAAGGCGCGCCGTTGATACGGCGGTTGCACAGTTAACGCAAGCCGATGGCTACATATTCGCCACCCCTGAAAACCTCGGCAGTATGAGTGGTCTGATGAAAGATTTTTTCGATCGTACCTACTATGGCGTTATCGACCAAATTCAAGGACGCCCCTACTGCACCATGATTTGCGCCGGCAGTGATGGTCGCGGTGCGGCCAAGCAAATCGAGCGCATTGCCACGGGCTGGCGCTTAAAACCCATTCAAGAGGCACTGATTATCAACGTCAATGCACAAACACCAGAAGAGATTCTGTCACCCAAACAGTTAACTGATAGCCAAGTGGCGGCTTGCCACAATGTCGGGCAATTGTTTGGCGCAGGCCTATCAATGGCGGTATTTTAATGGGCACGCCGACAAAGTCTCGTCCGTCACGTGACGCAAAAGCCATCGACTTTTTGTTGCTCGGTGGCGGCCTAGCCGCAGCCACAGCGGCGCAAACATTGCGACAAGAAGGCGCACAAGGGCGCATCGTCATCGTCAGTGAAGAGTCCATCGCACCCTACCAACGCCCACCCTTATCCAAAACGTCACCGCGTCCCAATCAACCCCTTAAACCAAACTTTGTTCTTGATGAGGCCAGCTTGGCCGCGCTTAAGATTGAGCTCGTCTTAAATGCGGCCATCACGTCCTTAGACACCACCAAGAAATCCGTGCAACTCGCCAATGGGCATCATCTTCTCTACGACAAAGCACTCATCGCCACCGGTGCTTCACCCACCAAACTCGCCATACCAGGTGCTGAGTTGACCAGTGTTCATTACCTGCGCACCTTCGAAGACGCTGTGGCAATCCGACAAGATGCCAAAGGTGTCACCCGACGCAAATCGTCGGCCAAGGTCCGTGCCGTGGTTATCGGTGGTGGTTTTATTGGCACAGAGATTGTCAGTCTGTTGCGCTCGCTAGACGTTGATGTCACGTTGGTCGAAGCCCAACAACTGCTCTATAAATTACACGCCGAGAATATTTCGAATTTTGCTGAATCGATTTTGGCGAAAAACAACGTGCGTTGTATCGTCGGCGATTCGCCAGCGGCCATTGAAGGCACCGGCCGAGTGAAATCCGTGCTGACTGAGCGTGGTGAAACGATCCCGTGCGACATGGTCGTCATCGGGGCAGGTGTCACGCCACGCACTGAGTTCTTGCGAGGAACCGACATTGGCTGTCGTGACGGTGTGATGGTCGATGCGTTTTTGCAAACGAACGATCCCTCAATTTATGCCGCCGGTGATGTGGCCTGCATACACCACCCATTTTTCAATTCACAGTTTCGCGTTGAGCACTGGGATAACGCCATCAAACAAGGTCGGCTTGCCGCTCGCAACATGATGGGCCACCGTGAACCCTTTACCGCGGTCAGCTACTTTTACAGCCATATTTTTGACCAAAGTTTTAATCTGGTTGGATTTCCGTCAACAGCCAACGAGCGCATCGACCGGGGGTCACTGAAAACGGGACAGTTTGAGGCGATATATCTCAATCACGATGTGCCTTGTGCTTTTTTTACCCTAGGGCGGTCATCGGCCAATACGCGAGCAGCAGAAGACCTTATTCGTAACCATGTGGCTTTAAAGCGTTGTAAACCGGCGTTACGTGATCCCACGTTTGCGCTGGCGCAAATCCCTGCACCAGTGGTTTACGTGCTGCAAGGCGGTGGCGCTTTTGGGGCGTTTGAGTGCGGCGCGATAGATGCCTTACACAAACGCGGCATCAGACCCGATGTCGTGGCTGGCGTTTCCATCGGTGCCTTTAATGGCGCTATTGTTGCCGGCAATCCTGATCATGCGGATGAGGCGCTAACGGCCTTTTGGCATGATCTGTCAACCACCTCAGCGTTTTCTGGTGATGAAGCAACGCGACGCTTGTGGTCAAGTCAACAGATTGCCATGTTTGGTGTGCCTGGTTTTTTTGAGCCGCGTTGGACGCAGATGTGGCAAAACGTTGGTCAGATGCCCAGCCAGTGGCCAAGCCTTTATGATTTTTCAGCGGCAAAAAAGTTGCTCAGTCAGTATGTTGACTTTGACCGCCTCAAGCACAGCCCCGTGCGTTTGCTGGTGACTGCTGTTGATGTGCAAAGTAGCGAAATCATCTTGTTTGACAGTTACCTTGACACGTTCACCGTTGACCACGTTTTGGCCAGTGGTAGTCTGCCACCGGCGTTTCCTTGGGTCACCATTGGTGATCGACACTACTGGGACGCCGGTATTGTCAGCAACTCGCCCTTGCAACCCACCTTGAATCGAATCGGCCATACCGGCAAAGACATTTATTTCATCGACCTATTTCCCGGTCATCGCGACAACCTGCCCGAAACCCTAACCGAGGTCAGTGCACGCCGCGACGAGATTGTTTATTCTGATCGACTCAAAAACGACAATTATCGACAAGACGTCATCAACAACTATCAACAACTGGTGGCAAACTTGATGGCTGAATTGCCACCCGATAGCGCGCGACGACTTGCCCGAGAACCCCTTTATATTCAGCTGGTCGATCAAGCCAAGCCCAACAAGAGCATTCGGATCACGCGTCACACTGACCCCGAGCACCCCGCCCCCAAGGCTTATGACTTCTCTGCTCAAACGATCACACAATTGATTGCCGATGGCAAAAAAACGGTCGATGACATTTTGGGTCCTGCCCCAAATTAATCCTTCAAACCGCCGGCTTACCGGTCATGCTTTGACGCAGCATTTTTATAAATACTTTGGTGCGCAAAGGCAACAAGCGTCGCCCTGGCGTCACACACCAGACCGTGACTGATGGCAGAGACCACTCGGGTAACACTTGGATTAAGGTTGACTGCGCCACGCAATCAGCGGCCAGCACGTCGGGTAGCGCCACAATGCCCATACCGCTTACAGCCAGTGCGCGTTGCGTGGCCGGTGAGTTCGAAGACAGGCGACTCGGCGGCACACCCTGCCATTGACCGAACGCACTCTTCAGTGACCAGTCGAGCGTCTCTCCTTGGCTGCTGATTAAAGGTAAACAATTGTGTGCCATCAAATCACTCGGTGTTACCGGCGCCCCAAAACGATTCAGATAAGCCGCGCTGGCATACAAACGGATTTGCATGTCATGCAACTGGGTCGCTACCAGCGTGCTGTCATCTGGCAGGTGGTTCGCAATCCGCACCACGAGATCGAAGCGTTCAGCCAGCAGATCGACGCGTCTGGCTGATACGTCTAACGCCACCCGTACTTCTGGATACCGTGCAGAAAACCGCAACAGCAACGTGGCGAGATCAACATGGGTCAGATCCGGTGGCATCGATACCCTCAGCAAGCCTTTCGGTTGGACTTGTTCGTTTTGGGCCAACGCTGAGACGGCCGAGATCTCTTCCAATAGACGTCTGGCATGCTCGAGCATGCGTTCGCCAAAGTCAGTCAGCGCCAAGCGACGGGTACTGCGAGTCACCAAGCGCTGACCCAATCGATTTTCAAGGGCAGACAGGCGCCGAGAAAGGGTTGACTTGGGGATGCCCACCCGTTCTGCCGCCCCTGAAAAACTGCCCGCATCGATCAAATGAGCGAACAACACCAAGTCGTCGGCTTGGCCCGCGAACCACGCCCTGGGCTCAGGGCTAGGGTGATTGTCTGTTGGTCTTTTTGTTGGGGTCATGATGGCAAAATTGTTTCATATTTGGGATAATGATACCCACAAACAGGGGTTTTTCTTTTAATAATGGTGCAATAGACTGTATTTAGGCCTCAATGAAGCCAACGCATTTTCTTAAAATCAAAGGCCAACACCATGCAAATACTACAGCTCAACACCAGCGCACGATCCGTCGGCGCCAATTCGACCGCCGTTGCCGATCTCATCACGGCGCGGTTAATGCAAAAGACGCCTGAGCCTGTTCTGCAACTGCGTGACATGGCTAGCGACCCACACCCCATCCTCGATGAGCCCGCATTAAACGCATTGTTCACACCGGCCAACCAACGATCAGAAACGCAACACGCCCGTATGGCCCATGATGATGCCCTTATCACTGAAGTTCAAAACAGCGACATCATTGTGCTTGGCGTGCCCATGTATAACTTCGGTATTCCCGTTCAGCTGAAGTCGTGGTTCGATGCCATCGCCAAAGCCGGTGTGACGTTTCGATACACAGAAAACGGCCCTGTCGGTTTACTCACGGGTAAAACGGTTTACGTTGCACTGGCCCGTGGCGGCATCTATCGCGACACGCCCAACGACACGCAGGTGCCTTACCTAAAGTTGATGCTCGGTTTTCTGGGGATGACAGATGTGCATTACATTTATGCTGAGGGATTTGCCATGGGGCCTGAGGCAGCTGCCAACGCCATGCAAGAAACCAAACAACAGATCAGTGATTTGTTTGCCTAAATCAGGAGCAAAAAAATGAACACCCAAACAACGGCCACCTCTCGCCAAGTAGAAAACTTGGTTCAGGGCGTGCAAACCTCTGATGGCGCAGGCGTCAAACTCACACGTGTGCTCACCCAGTCGCTGCAACGACGTCTAGACCCCTTTCTGATGCTCGATGCATTTCGCAACGACAACCCAGAGGATTACATGGGTGGGTTTCCCAATCACCCCCACCGCGGGTTTGAGACCATCACCTACATGATCGCCGGGCGTATGCGCCACCGTGATAGTGCCGGTAACGAAGGTCTGCTTGGCCCAGGCGGTGTGCAATGGATGACCGCTGGAAGCGGCCTGATCCACTCTGAACTGCCTGAACAAGAAGATGGCCTGATGGAAGGCTTTCAACTGTGGCTGAACCTGCCTGCGCAGCACAAAATGATCAAGCCAAGCTATCGGGATATTTCACCTGAGAACATCCCCGAATACATCACCGAGTCGGGTGTTCGCGTGCGTGTGATTGCAGGCACCAGTGGTGGCACCCTCGGTGCGGTGCAACGACCTGATACAGAACCATTGATTCTTGACGTGCACTTGCCTGCCAACAGCACCTTTGTGGCCCGCATCCCAGCCGGTCACCACGCTTTTACCTATACCTACCGCGGTGAGGCATCGATCCAAGGCCACGCTGTGCCCGATCGGCACATGGCCATCCTTACGGACAATGGCGCCGACTGCGTTGAACTTCAAAGCTCGGTTGCCACCCAATGCCTCATTGTGGCCGGTCGGCCCTTGGCTGAGCCTATCGCCCAGTACGGCCCCTTTGTGATGAACACTGAGGAGCAAATTCAACAAACTTTGAAAGACTACCGAGCTGGTAAGTTTGAGGCTGCCGTGGTGCAGTCTCTTTGAAACGCGACTGGGTTACATGTCTCGTTTGGTCAAATGAACACCCATCGCAATTTGGCATAGAATCAAATGATGCGATGGTCAATGGCATTATCACCTCATCAATACAGCCGCCTGCGCGCCCGACCATGGGTGCACGGTTGGTTGCTGTTCTGTTTGATGTTTGGTCTGATTACCCCGGGCTTAAGTCACGCCATTGTCAATCTAAGCGTTCAGGACGAGCACAAAATCGCGGTCTGTACCGCCAGCGGTATGACTTACATCCGCTGGCAAAACACTGAAACTTTGCCAATAGCCCAAACGTCTCATCAATCTCACCAGTGTCTTATTTGCTCATTCGGTGGTGACACGCCCCTGGGTTGGCAGCAACGCGAAGGTATCTCCCATCAAATACCGGGCCTACTGGCACACAACACTGTTGTCAGCGTTAACCGGTCACCCTGTTATTGGGTCACTGCTGCCATTAGGGCTCCACCCGCTTTTTTCAGCTAGCCTCTGATGTTCATCGCCGCCCACCGGGCACTCGACCACCGTTTGATGGGCGAAGAACTGACACAAACACCTCACAACCTCAAACCGGCACGACGATGCCGTGTCGCCATTGAAAGAAGCGAATGGGAGATTTAAATGAAACATGGCCTGACATCGATTGCTTGCACGCTACTGCTGCTGACCAGCGGTTTTGCCACAGCACAAACGAGCACTGACGCATTGACCTTTTCTAACCCTTGGATCCGGGCGTCAGTGCCTGGACAAACGAATGGCGCCGGTTATTTGGAAATCAATAACAAAAGCACCCAAACCACTGCACTGACAGCAGCCAACAGCGATCGCGCGGATCGTGTCGAAATACACACCATCATTCGCGAAGACGGCGTGGCCAAGATGCGAGAAGTCAAACAAATCGAGGTGCCCGCCACTGGTAAAGTGACGTTACAACCCGGCGGTTATCACATCATGTTTGTTGGTTTGAAACAGCCCTTCAAAGAAGGCGAAACAATTCCGGTCAATTTAAACTTCGCCGGTGGCCAAGTCACGACGGTTCAATTCAAGGTCATGGCACCGACGTTCACCGGTGGGAGTCAGCCGATGCAACACCAAATGATGAAAGGGCACTGAGCCCAGCCATTGACTGACTGTCGACTGACTATTTAAAACCCGTCGCAACCCATGTTTAAACCTTATTGCGACGGTTTTTAAGCCTACCGCAGGCTAACGATTTAAAAATCGGACACTGCGGTCAGGAAAATCACTGAAAACACCATCGGCGCCAACACGCTCAAAAACAAACCGGTGCAAATCATCCAAATCGGTGAACGACGTGGGCAACTGGTCCGCACGTAACGTGTAGACATGAACGGCGAGTCCATGGGCGTGCGCCTGCTTAACAACGTCGGTTGGCTCAACAGATGCCGTCTGGCCATTTGTACCCATTAACATATCCAGCGCAACACCAATGTTGTCGGCGTAGGTAGCGATTTCTGCCAATCCCAAATGGAACGGCTCAGCACCAGATAACAACTGTGTCAATGGCAGATCAAGCCCTCTTTCGGGCATCAGTTCGTGTTTCACACGTTGCAACTCAGTTGCATCAAAAGACTGAACAATTGCACCGCTGTCACGCCCGAGGTAACCATAGGCTTTCAACGCATCGAGCACGGCACTTGCCAAGTCCAAGCCATGATCATGGTGAAAGGCGGGCGATTTGATTTCTGGATACAACCCCACCGAACCACCCGTCGAACGGTTCAAGCCTTGCAGTAATTCAATCTCTTGATCGAATGTGTTGGCCGTGAAGCGCGATCTTTTGGGTGGAAACCGATTGGGAAATCGTGGGGTACCCTGCGCATCAACCCGCTCTGAAATCTCAAGCGTGAGCAGTTGTGCGAGCATGAGATCAATCACATAGTGCCTGCCGTCCTCACGCCGAATACCCGGAAAACGCTCTGCCACGTCCGAGACGTCATCAAGGAACAGGTCATGCAAGACCACCAAATAGCCATCTTGAGTCATCACCAAATCTTGCTCAAGATAGTTTGCCCCTTGAGCGTAGGCCATTGCTTTGGCGGCCAACGTGTGCTCAGGCAGGTAAGCGCTCGCCCCGCGATGCGCAATCACAATCTTACGGTGGGCAGTGCTTTTTTGTTGGGACACGGTGGACTCGAGCGAGGGATTAAGCTGTGCGACACTTTGACACCACTCACACCAACTTGACGTCTTGGGCAATCAACTCGCTGGCCATATGCCAAGAGTCGGTGTCGAAACGAACCCTCACCATTTGACCTGGATGTAACTTGGTTAGTTGGGGCAGAAAGCGCCGAGACAAAGCCTCTAACCCCGGGTTATGACCCACGATCAACAAGGTTTCAATGGCTTGGTCTGCGCCTTGAATGGCCGTCCAAATCCGATCATCAGTGGCCAAATACAAGTCGGGTGACACCACCACCTCGGGTGGATGCTCCCCAAGCGCTGTCATCAGAATCTGCGCGGTTGTTTGCGTGCGATTGGCCGAGCTGATCAACATGACATCAACCCGGTAGCCCTTCTTTTTTAAATAGTGGGCTAGTTTGCCAGCGTCAGTCACCCCTTGGTCTTCGAGCGCCCGATCATGGTCGGATTGGTCGCGACCCGCAGGTGCCGTCTTAGCGTGCCTGACCAGTAACAGTGTTTTCATGATGAGCCTAGAGAACCTAAATCAAGCGATAGCTTAGTTGGTTAAGCCGACAAATTCATAACATTTGGTAAAGTGCGTCTAGGCTCAGATGCCCTAAAAAAATCCCTCATCACTCAACCATCTACCGATGGTGGCGGATGACCAAACCGATTGGCGTCTTTGGTGCCAGGAAACATAAACCATATCAACAGAATCAGTGTGCCAACACCCAAAAAAGAGAGCAATTGCCACCAACCGGTGTGATTCATGTCGTGCAGCCGTCTCGTACTAACACTGATTGTCGGCACCACCATCGCCAATGAAAAAATCGAACTCACAACGTTAGCGGCTGATTGTCCAAAAAAAGACATCGTCAGTTGATTGAGCAGGATAGACGCCAGCAATATAAACAACAAGAACCACCAGAACTCTGCGCGTGATGCCCGACCTTTAAAGTCAGCGTATCTGGACAAGCAAGCCGCAACGGCTTCAAAAAATGACATGAAAACTCCCAGTAGATGGTGCCAAGAGCTTAGCCGATCACACCTTCAGCGGCAAGACGCGTGACTTCGTCAGCGGTAAAACCGGCTTCTTGCAAGACCTCGCGGGTGTGTTGCCCCAAAGTTGGCGCGGGACGCTGTGACTGCCGAATTTGCCGATTAAACGTCACCGGATGGCTGATGTGCTTAACCTCACCCACGGTGGGATGATTGGTTATCGACACCACGCCGCGGGCAAGCACATGGTCATTTGAAAGCGCCTGATCAAGCGTGTGAATGGGCGCCACCGGCACCCCAGCTTGGCGCAAAGCAGTGATCCAGTTGTCGGTTGTTTTCTTCAGCATAAAAGATTGGACCAGCGCATTGGTTTCATCAAAATGACGCACCCTGTCGGCGTTGGTGGCAAACTTGGCATCTGCCACGTGTGCTTGCATATCGGCCACCTCACAAAACCGTTGCCAAGCGCGATCGTTGGCGACGCCCAGCATCACATGACCATCTGACGTGTTGAACAATTTATAGGGACACAGCGAGGGGTGCGCTGAACCCATGGGTCCCGGCACTTTGCCGCTCGCCCAAAAGTTATGCGCCAAATAAACCATGAAACCCATGGCGGTGTCTAAGAGAGACACTTCAACATAAGCGCCTTCACCGGTTCGTTGCTGGTGCAAAAGCGCCCCCAAAATACCAGTGCAGGCGTGCATACCTGTGCCCAAATCCACTGGCGAGAAACTCACACGCGCTAACTCCCCGTCAGGATCACCCATGGTGCTGATCATGGCCCCAAAAGCTTGCAGCATGACATCGTAGCCAGGCTCTTTACCGAGCGGACCATCGCGGCCATAGCCTGATATTTCACAGTAAACCAACTTGGGATTGATGGCACGCAAGGTCTCATCATCGACTTTCAATTTTTGCGCCGTACCAGCCGCATAGCCCTGAATCACCACATCGGCTTGCTTGACAAGCCTGTGCAAGACCGCTTGACCCCCAGGCTTCTTTAAATCCAACGCCAGGCTTCGTTTGTTGTGATTCACAGCCAAAAAAGTCGCTGATTGTCCGCCTTTTTGAGGTAACCATGCGCGGGTATCGTCGCCCGTGACGGGTGGCTCGACTTTGATAACATCAGCGCCCATATCGCCAAGGTATTGGGCACACAAAGGGCCTGCGAGCACCTTACTCAAATCCAAGATCCGAATGCCTTTTAAGGGTTGCATGGCGATTTCTCTCAAATTTGGGTTTTTTTACGCAACAAATACCGCTGTTCACCTTCGAGCACGGTTTCTTGGCGTTGATTGGTAATCAGCGAGCGCATCACCAACACACCGGTTGTGCGACCTGGGATCAACTCACTGACCGTCAAACTGGGGTATAGCGTGTCACCCACAAACACAGGATTAACAAACCGTGAGCTTTGTTCGATGAACGCTTTGAGTGATGCCTCCACCATGTGGGGAAACAAGCCAGCTCCTGCAGCACTTTGAATCAGCACCTGATACCCATGGGCGAGCATGTGCGGCATGCCATGAGCACGGCAGTACTCCACGTCATAGTGCACCGGATGATTATCACCACTGGCCAACTGAAAAGCCGCAAATAAAGCCTCGGTCATGGTGCGCGACGGAATATTGAACCGTTCACCAACAGTGAAGTCATCAAAATAGCGCTGTGGGCAAAGCTCATGAGAGGTTGCGCTCATTGTTATCCCCTGTTTGTTGTTTTTGTGCGCTTAAGACCTGTTCAAACGCCGATCCTAGGCCAACATATTGTCAAAGGTTACCAGCACGCGCGCTTGCCAACCACTGGTCCTGTGTGCCAAACAACCTATTAGAAACAGCTAAGACGTGGCAGCCAACAAGCTTAATCACTACCAAAGAGGTCACGGGTGTAAACCTTATCGGCGACATCACGAATCTGGTCTGCCATTCGGTTGCTGATAATCAAATCAGCGTCGCGCTTAAAGGCCTCAAGATCATCATAAATAGGAGAGTTAAAAAACTCATTTTCAGTCAAGGTTGGCTCATAGATGATGATTTTGATGCCCCGCGCCTTAATGCGCTTCATGATGCCTTGAATGCTAGAGGAGCGAAAATTATCAGAGCCGCTTTTCATGATCAAGCGGTATACGCCCACGATCTTAGGGTCGCGCTTGATAATATCAAAAGCGACAAAGTCTTTTCGGGTGGTGTTTGAATCCACAATGGCTTGGATCAAGTTTTGTGGAATATTTTGATAATTGGCTAACAATTGTTTGGTGTCTTTGGGTAAGCAGTAGCCGCCGTAGCCAAACGAAGGATTGTTGTAGTGCGTACCAATACGAGGATCAAGTCCTACCCCTTCAATGATCTGTCGCGTGTCAAGACCATGGGTTGCGGCATAAGAATCGAGCTCGTTAAAGTAAGAAACCCGCAAGGCCAAGTAGGTGTTGGCGAAAAGCTTGATGGCTTCAGCCTCAGTTGAGTCGGTAAACAAAACCGCAATATTCTCTTTTATCGCCGCTTGTTGCATGAGTCCTGCAAATACTTCGGCCCGTTTCGATTTTTCACCGACCACGATACGGGAGGGATGCAGGTTGTCATGCAAAGCACGCCCTTCTCTCAAAAACTCAGGCGAAAAAATAAGATTCTCACAACCCAACGCCTGGCGTGTTCGAACGGTGTAGCCCACTGGCACGGTCGACTTAATTACCATGGTGGCTGACGGATTGATGGCCATCACATCGCGAATCACCGACTCAATGGACTCGGTATTGAAATAATTCGACTCGGGATCGTAGTTGGTCGGGGTGGCGATGATGACGAAATCAGCGTTTTGATAGGCATCGTGCTTGTCGAGCGTTGCTCGAAAATTCAAAGGTTTGGTTTTAAGAAAAGTCTCTAACTCTTCATCAATGATGGGGCTTTCCCGGCGATTTAGCATCGCCACTTTGTCAGCCACAATGTCGAGTGCCACAACCTCGTGGTGCTGGGACAACAACACGCCATTGGATAAACCGACGTAACCCGTTCCCGCAATCGCAATCTTCATGAAGATGTCCTGCTAAGTTAATCTAGAGCCGTGCTGCCAGATTAACAGCACTTAGATGACCATATCATTTCCATCATGCCTTGCCTAACAGGCAAAATCCAATGAAAACCCAAAAAAATAGACGCTTAAAAGCGTCTATTTTAGATTTGGCGCGCCCGGCAGGATTCGAACCCACGACCCCTTGGTTCGTAGCCAAGTACTCTATCCAACTGAGCTACGGGCGCTAGAGAAGCAGAAGTATAGCACCGTTAAAAGAAAACGTTTGCGCTCCCCACCTCCGCACCAATAACTGGCTTCAGTTAAGCTTGTGTCGTGCCCAACATTTTTCATGCCACTCAAGTGAACGTCATTGTTGTTTGAATATTCAACGCCCATCGACAGCTCCACACCGACCCTCTCCATCGCTGCACTCAGGGACAAAGAGGCGCAAAGCTTGGGCCGTGGCTTGCCACTGATGCAACGCGCGGGTCAAGCTGCCGCTGAGTGGGCCGTGCATATTTGCGCACCCCCTGGTCAAGTTTTAGCCTTGGTCGGACCGGGCAACAATGGCGGCGATGCGCTGGTTGCTGCGCGCTTGCTACTTTCAATCGGTTTGCACGTCACGGTTGTGATGCCGCTAGTGGCTGAGCAATCCCCTGCCGATGCTCTACAGGCCTTGGCCGATTGGCAAGCCTTGGGCCAGCCAACCTTCACCACGCTACCCGAACAAAAACCCGACATGGTTATCGATGGCCTCTTTGGGATTGGCTTGAGTCGCCCGCTTGCTGAACCCTTTCAACGCTTGATTGACGCAGTCAACACCTGGCAAACAAACGTCTTGGCGCTTGATCTCGCCTCTGGAGTTGACGCTGAAACGGGTTCGGCCTTGGGACGACCCATCAACGCCACACAGACGATTGCCTTTATTGCCCCATGCCACGCCTTTCAGGCGCCTTGCGCCCAACCTTTCTTAGGACAATGCCGTGTTGCCTCACTCAACATTTGATTCGCGTGCGGGTTTTCAGACAAACGCCGCCAGCCCTTGGCGCTCGTTAATACTTTTGACGATGATCGTGTTTGGGCTGTTATTGGCTGGCTGCAGCACCACGCCGCCGCCCAACGTGACGCCTGTGACACCCTTCGAATTGTCGCGCTATCTTGGGCAGTGGCATGAGATTGCCCGCCTTGACCACTCGTTTGAACGCGACATGATCAAAGTCACGGCGCAATACAGCATGAACCCAGACGGCTCGGTCAAAGTCTTGAACCGGGGCTTCAACACCAAAAAACAAGCTTGGAAAGATGCAGTTGGCAAAGCTTGGCTGATCGATGGCTCTAACAAAGGAGCCTTGAAAGTCTCGTTTTTCGGCCCCTTTTACGGCGGCTACTTCATCACCGCGCTCGATCCCGATTACCAATGGGCCATGGTTATTGGCCCCGACGTGGACTACTTTTGGATACTGGCGCGCCAGCCCGTCATTGACGAGGGCGTTAAAAGCGAACTACTCAAACAAGCACGCGCCATCGGCATTGCCGTTGATGACATCATTTGGGTGGCGCAATAAGCTCAGTGATGTGATCAAAGGGCTCGGTGCAAGCAATGAATGATGGGTTTAGAACCTCAGGCTTGCCGTATCGCAATCTTTTGCCGTTCAGGTCAAACACATGCCCACCCGCGCCTTCAAGCACCGCTTGGGCGGCAGCGGTGTCCCATTCACAAGTCGGACTCAATCGCGGGTAGATATCCGCCTGGCCCTGTGCCATTCGACAAAATTTCAATGAGCTGCCGGCCTGCAGCAAAGAAACTTGGCCCAATCGCTCGACGAACGCCGCGGTCGCGTCATTCAAGTGTGATCGACTGGCAATAACGCGCCACGGGTTGGGACGTGTACTGGCCACTTTCAGTGCCACCGGCTGTTGGTCTTCACGCCCTTGAAAAAAAGACCCAAAAGACAGACCACCCCAAAAACATTCGCCTGTCGTGGGTACCAGCACCACGCCTAACACAGGCCACCCTTGCACGATTAAAGCGATGTTGACCGTGAACTCACCATTGCCCGACAAAAATTCACGCGTGCCATCAAGCGGATCCACCAACCAAAAAGTCGATTGTTCACGACTGATGCCGTGGCCATCTTGACCCTCTTCAGAAACCACCGCAATGCCGGGCGTGACCAGACGCAGTCCCGATTCGATGATGTGGTGTGCGGCCAAGTCAGCCGCCGTTAATGGACTTTGATCCGATTTGGTTACAAACTGAGGTGAATTTGCAAGCACCGTTTGCGCGTAAATGCGCTTGATTTCAGCGCCCGCTTGGCGCGCAATGGGCAAGGCCATCGCCAAAAAGTGATTCAGCGATGGCCTTGTGAGGTGACCCATGTCCGTGGTGGTATAAATGTTTAGAGGTTGGTGGCCAACTCAGGTACCGCCTCAAACAAATCACCGACCAAACCGTAATCAGCCACCCCAAAAATTGGCGCTTCGCCGTCTTTGTTGATCGCCACAATCACCTTAGAATCTTTCATGCCCGCCAAGTGCTGGATGGCCCCGGAAATGCCGACCGCCACGTAAAGCTGTGGCGCCACAATCTTGCCGGTCTGACCCACTTGCCAGTCATTGGGCGCATAACCCGCGTCAACAGCTGCCCGTGAGGCACCGAGTGCTGCACCGAGCTTGTCGGCCAAGGGGTCAAGGATCTTAAAGTTTTCTGCACTACCAATACCGCGACCGCCAGAAACCACCACGCTAGCACCGGCAAGCTCAGGGCGATCGCTCTTAGCCAATTCACGGCCCATAAATTTAGAGCGGCCACTGTCGGCAACCGCAGTCAGCGATTGCACTTCAGCGCTGCCCCCAGCGGCTGTTAAGGCGTCAAACGCCGTGGTCCTTACGGTTAAGACCTTCACCGAATCAGACGACTGTACGGTTGCGATGGCGTTACCCGCGTAGATGGGACGCTCAAACGTATCGGCTGAAATAACCGCGGTGATGTCAGAAATTTGAGCCACATCGAGCTTGGCTGCGACACGCGGCGAAACGTTCTTGCCACCGGCCGTGGACGCAAACAGAATGTGTGAGTAATCACCCGCCACCGCCAAAACTTGCTCAGCCACGTTCTCAGCCAGCGCGTCGGCAAGTACCGGTGAGTCAGCCAACAAGACTTTGGTAACACCCGCGAGCTTTGAAGCTTCATCGGCCACGGCTTGGCAGCCACCACCAGCCACCAAAACGTGCACATCTTTGTCGATTTGGGCAGCAGCTGCGACCACGTTTAAGGTGGCAACTTTTAGTTGCGCGTTGTCGTGTTCAGCAATAACGAGGACAGACATGATTACACCACCTTTGCTTCGTTTTTGAGTTTGTCAATCAGCGCGGCCACATCAGGCACTTTGATGCCTGCTGACCGTGCTGCCGGTTCAGTTACCTTTAGCGTCTTTAGGCGGGGCGACGCATCCACCCCAAAATCAGCCGGTGTGAGTGTGTCAAGCGGCTTTTTCTTGGCTTTCATGATGTTGGGCAACGTGACGTAACGTGGCTCATTCAAGCGCAAATCGGTCGTCACGATAGCAGGTAAAGTCAATTCAAGAATCTCAAGACCGCCGTCAATTTCTCGTGTTACCAACGCCTTGCCGTCGGCAACTTCAACCTTGCTGGCGAAGGTCGCTTGGGGCCAGCCCAAAAGTGCTGCCAACATTTGGCCAGTCTGGTTGGCGTCATCATCAATGGCTTGCTTGCCCAAAATAATCAGCTCAGGCTGTTCTTTTTCAGCGATACCTTTCAGAATCTTCGCAACCGCTAACGGCTGCAGCTCTTCATCGGTTTGCACCAAAATACCGCGATCAGCACCAATGGCCATGGCCGTGCGCAGCGTTTCTTGACACTGAGCCACCCCACAAGACACAGCAATGACTTCCGTTACCGTGCCTTTCTCTTTGAGTCGCATGGCTTCTTCAACAGCGATTTCATCAAAAGGATTCATCGACATTTTGACGTTAGCGATATCCACGCCCGATTGATCGGACTTCACACGCACTTTGACGTTGTAGTCGACCACCCGCTTAACCGGCACCAGTACCTTCATCGAACCATTCTCCAAAGTTTTATTCAGCGACAAGCATCAAACAGATCAAACACGCAGCCCAGACTGGCGTGCCGCAATCCTTAAACCCCTTTGTCAGTATCGTCACCATTGAATTTGATGGCTTCGAAGAAGGGGTGCTAACGTCGATCACTATCTAGTTGTCACATTCTACAGCTTTGCAAGGGCTCGAACATGAGCAACCACACTGCGAGCTAAGGCAGATAAGTTGTATCCACCCTCGAGTGAGCTAATCACCCGCCCTTGGGCGTGTCGGTCCGCGACCGCCACGATTTGCTCGGTTAACCACGCGAAATCTGACTCTACGAGATTTAGCTGAGCCATGTCTTCTTCACGGTGGGCATCAAACCCAGCGGAAATAAAAACCATTTCAGGTGCATGGGCTTGAAGGCGCGGCAACCACTTCTCTCTCACCAACGCCCTGATTGCCTCGCCCGTGGTGTAAGCCGGCACCGGTATGTTCACCATGTTGGCGGCTGGATCGTCAACGCCACTGCCTGGAAACAGGGGGTGCTGAAAAAAACTGCACATCAGCACCCGCTCATCACCCGCAAAAATCGCCTCAGTGCCGTTGCCGTGATGCACATCAAAATCAATAATGGCCACACGCTTTAAATTGTGAGCCGCTAGGGCATGAGCCGCCGCCACCGCAATGTTGTTGTAAAAACAAAACCCCAGGGCGCGGCTTTGCGTGGCATGATGGCCGGGTGGGCGAACCGCACAAAAAGCCGTTTGACTGTGACCGGCCATCACCGCATCAACCGCTTGAATGACCGCACCCGCAGCAAACCCAGCCGCTTGGAGCGAATGTCTATTCATGCTGGTGTCAGCATCAATCTCGCGATAACCTTCAATGGGCGATTGAGCGCTTAAGCGATCAAGATAATCGCCCAGATGCACCCGTTTTAGTGCTTGCAATGTGGCTGGTGCTTGAGCCTGAGTTGATTGGAGATAATTAATCAGGCCACTCGCCAGCAGCTGATCAGAAATAGCATCCAATCGCTCAGGACATTCGGGGTGTCCTGAACCCATTTCGTGCATTTTGCACAAAGGGTGTGTAATGTATAGCGTCTCCATGGGGTCATTATGTCTAAGACTTTCAGACTTTTGCAACTAATAATCGCTATGACGCTCACCGCCGGTTGTGCGAGTCCTGCGCCCCGAGCTAACCCAACCCAGGCATTGCCTGAAGCAAACGCCCCTGTTAGCGTGCCAGCAAACGATCACCGCGGCTACTTGTCTCGCGAAGAGGTACAGGTTTTTGCGCTTGAAGTCTCACAAAACCGTCAGATTCCATTGCCATCAGTTACTGCCCTATTGGGGCAAGCCAACAAGCTACCAATGGCCATCCGCCTGATGGCACCACCTGACCCCGGCCAAGCAAAGTCTGTTCGCGATTGGGTCCGCTATCGTGGCATTTTTGTAGAGCCCATTCGAATTCGCAAAGGCCGTGCTTTTTTTGAAGCGCATCGTCAAACGCTTGCACTCGCTGAGGATCGTTTTGGGGTGCCAGCCAATATCATTGTGGCCATTATCGGCGTAGAGACCCTCTACGGCGAGCACAAGGGCAATTACCGCGTGTTGGATGCCATCACCACGTTGTCGTTTGATTACCCCGATCCCAATAGGCCCGACCGCGTGGTCATGTTTCAAGGGCAGCTTGCTGACTTGATTGAATTACACCACCAAGGCAAAATTGACGCCACGCGCCAACTCGGCTCCTATGCCGGTGCCATGGGCATTCCGCAATTCATGCCCACCAGCGTGAAGTCCTTCTCAGCCTCAGCCACCGACCAACCCACGGTGGATCTTGAGAACAACGTGGCCGATGCGATTTTCTCCGTCGGTCGGTTTTTGCAGATACATGGCTGGATCGGTGGTTTGCCGGTCTTTGCACCGGTCAATTTACCGCCCGATCCACATGCACTGGTTGACGGCGGTCTCACCCCGACGCTTGATTGGACAATACTCAAAGACAATGGCGCAAGCCTGGCGCCTGGCACGATGAGCCCAGCCCCATGGATGGGTTACCCTTTGGGGATTATCGACCTGCCAATGCCCACTCAAAACACCGCCCAATATCGGACAGCTACGCCTAACTTCTTTGCCTTGACTCAGTACAATCGCAGCTACTTTTATGCCGCTGCAGTCACTGATTTAGCCGCCGCCATTGGGCCTTAGGGCTGGTTAAAAAGACCAGTCGATAAGTAACGGTCACCCCGGTCGCAAACAATAAAAACGATCGTGGCATTGTTGACACGAGCGGCCACCCGCAGTGCAGCCACCAAAGCACCCGCAGCCGAGACGCCAGCACAAATACCTTCTTGTGCGGCCATAGCGCGAGCCATCGCTTCGGCTTCGGTTTGCTCAATGAGCTCGAACTCATCGACTCGGGCTGGATCATATATTTTGGGTAAATAGGCCTCTGGCCACTTGCGGATACCCGGAATTTGGGAACCCTCTGCGGGTTGCGCCCCAACAATGCGGATCGCTGGGTTTTGTGATTTCAAGTACATCGAAGTACCCATGATGGTGCCAGTCGTGCCCATCGCGCTGACAAAGTGCGTAATCCGTCCGCCCGTCTGCGCCCAGACTTCAGGGCCTGTGGTTCTAAAGTGGGCCAGTGGATTATCGGGATTGGCGAACTGATCGAGCACTTTGCCCTTACCCTCGCTTTGCATGCGGCTGGCCAAATCGCGCGCATGTTCCATGCCGCCACCACTGGCTGGCGTCAGAATCAACTCAGCACCATAGGCCGTCATCGAGGCGCGTCGTTCAAGCGACAGGTTATCGGGCATGATGAGAATCATTTTGTAGCCACGCATGGCAGCCACCATCGCTAACGCAATCCCTGTATTGCCGCTGGTGGCCTCAATCAGGGTGTCGCCTGGACTGATTTCACCACGTTTTTCAGCCTCGACAATCATCGACAAAGCTGGGCGGTCTTTGACTGAGCCAGCTGGGTTGTTGCCTTCCATTTTCCCCAAAATGACATTGCCTCGACCCTGGCCAAGCTCACCGGGCAGGCGTTGCAGTCTCACCAAAGGTGTCTGACCAACGGTTTGTTCAAGGCTGGGGTATGAATGAGTACTCATCTTGTTGGCTTCCGTGTCAAGCGTTTGGAGCCGATCAATCAGCTCGGCTGGTTAATGCTCTATTTTAAGGCAGGTCGATCACCGCTGGGGTGACGCCCTCACTGCCGACTGCACCACGGTCACGTTTGGGAACGGCTTGATCGACTGGATCCACCGGCATGGCGCAACTGACCTTCGTTGTGCCCGCACACAAACCCGCTGTTTCAAGTTTCTGAATTCGTTTGGCACCAATGCCCGGCAACCGCTCGGATAAGTGTTCCAAGGACTCGTATGGTCCTCTGGCTCGCTCAGCCACAATGCGCTGTGCGGTAACCACCCCAATGCCTTTAACAGATTGAAGCACCTGCACAGTGGCCACATTGACATCGACCGTACCAGCCTGAACCAACCCTGTCAGCACAAAACCACAAAATCCAACTTTTAAAATCGTTCTAAGCCTTGCGATCATCGCACCCACCCCTTGACCCTGTCATTAAAAGCGCAAAGTTTGATGCGCCTGACGACAAGAATCAATTGTGGTTTTGCACAAGCTGATAACGCACGTAATCAGCGACGCCTGTTTGCACATCTTTAAAAGGTTTGTCATAGCCCACTTGCCTGAGCGCGGTCAGGTCGGCTTGGGTATAGCTTTGATAGCGCCCTTTTAAATCCGCTGGAAAAGCCACGTAGCGCAGGTAACCTTCGCTGACAAGCTCATTGATGGGCAGTGCCTTTTGTTGATGGCTTTCACGCAACGTGTTGATCACCGCACAGGCGACATCATTAAAGGGCTGGGCACGACCGGTGCCGCAATTGAAGATGCCGCTCACGCCAGGATGATCCAAAAAGTGCAGATTGACCGAAACCACGTCATCGACTGAAATAAAGTCGCGCATCTGTCCTCCGTCAACATAACCATCCCAACCACCAAACAGTTTGACGTGGCCGTCTTTTTTAAATTGATTCATATTGTGAAAGGCCACAGAAGCCATCCGCGCTTTGTGCTGCTCTTGCGGGCCGTAAACGTTGAAGTAACGTAGGCCGACCACTTGGGCAGTCAGTTGGTCTGTGCGTGAACGAACCACTTGGTCAAACAGAAACTTTGAGTAGCCGTAAACGTTTAAGGGACGCTCGTTGACGAGCCGCTCGGCGTAATTGGGGCCCGCGCCATAGACGGCAGCCGATGAGGCATAAATGAACGGCACGCGATGCCGTTGCGCCCATTCAAACAACTCTAAAGTGACGCGATAGTTATTGTCCATCATGAACTGGCCATTGCGCTCAGTGGTGTCCGAGCAAGCCCCTTGATGAAAAATCGCCTCTATTTGGGGTGCCGTGTCGGCCAAGATTTGCACACGAAACACGTCTTTATCCAAGTACTCGGTGATCTGGCAACCCACCAAATTAACGAACTTGTCGCCATCGGTTAGGTCATCGACCGCCAGAATATCCGTCACCCCGCGGGCATTTAAGCCACGCACGATATTCGATCCAATGAAGCCAGCCGCGCCGGTAACCACAATCATGCCAATTCCTCCGCAGTGACAGTCGAAGTGCCCAATTTACCCACCACTATACCGCCCGCTTTATTGGCCCATTGCATGGCTTGCTCCCATGAGGCGCCAGTGGCTTTAATCACCGCCAAGGTCGCCAACACCGTGTCTCCAGCACCTGACACATCAAATACCTCTTGTGCTTGAGCCGCAACATCGAATCGAGCCCCCTGAATAAAGAGCGACATGCCTTGTTCAGAACGCGTCACCAGCAAGGCCTGCAAGGACAACTGCTCGCGTAAGCCCTGGGCGCGTTTTTCAAGATCCGCTTCGTCAACCCAGTGACCCACCGCCAGTTGCATCTCAGCGCGGTTGGGGGTAACCAAGCTCGCCCCATGATAGCGGCTGTAGTCCGACCCTTTGGGATCCACCAGCACGGGCACACCCAATGCTTTGGATGCCTGAATCAACTGCGCCACATTTTCAAGTGCGCCTTTGGCATAGTCTGACAACACCAGCACGTCATGGGCTTGAATCAATGACAACACTGTCTCATTCAGACGTCCCACGCACTGAGCCGACGGCGTCTGCTCAAAGTCAACCCGCACCATTTGCTGTTGGCGCCCCAGCACCCGCATTTTTAGTGTCGTGGGCTGATCATCGTCGTCAATTAAGCACGTTTCAATACCAGCCTCAGTCAACATGGCGTGAACCTTCAGCCCAGGTTCGTCGCGTCCCACAATCCCCGCGAGCGTCACACGTGCGCCTAACGCGGATGCATTACGCGCCACGTTGGCAGCCCCGCCTAAGCGGTCTTCGCGACGCGCCACGCGCACCACGGGCACAGGGGCTTCGGGTGAAATACGGTCAACGTCGCCAAACCAATAGCGGTCAAGCATCACGTCACCCACCACCAATACGCGAACACGCGCGACGGCTTCAGCCGGAAATTGATTCATTGCAACTCTTCCAAACGACGGGGCGGATACGTCTCCCAACCATGACAACCTGGGCACTGCCAATAGAACGCTTTCGCCTGAAAACCGCACACGCGGCAACCAAATCGCTCAAGTCGTTGGGTGTGTCGACCGATCAATTTTTGTAGCAAGCCTGTGTCGATTGGCGCCAAAGAAACCGACGTCTCGGTTTTGGCGCTCACACGTAAGGCATGTTCAAAGCCCAATAGGCTCGGATTAACCGTTAGCGCTTGCTCAGCAAACACCCATGCGGCTTGGCTGCCCTCTTGAGTGTTGATGAGTCTAAAGACGACATCAAACAAGTCCAAACTGGGGTAGAGACCATACTGGGTCCGCAGCAAGCGTAATAGCTCGAGCGATTCGTCTGTTAACAGAAAGTTTGCCTGTAGCTCGTCGGCAACAAGGCCAACATACTCAGGTGCGTCTTTCATGACTTGACGCAAATGCTGACGCTCAAGCGCCCCGTCGCCTTCACCCTGCGCGATAGCGCCGGCCAGCATCAGTACGCGGGCGTGGGAGGCGTGTGTGCTGTCACCGGTCGCATCCAAACACTGGCGAGCCAGTAAAAGCGCGGCTTTGGCTGCAGACACATCAGTGGGTTGTTGTGTCAGGCGTGCTTGCGCCATTTCGCAGTGGTAGTGCACCAATTGCGCCACGGACTCGCCCGTTAATTTGCCCAAGCGCGTCACGGCCTCGATGGCTCTCGGCCAATCGTGTTCAGATTCGTAGATTCGGACCAGGGCACGACTCGATGATTCTTCGTAAAGGGTATGGCTGAGTTCCTTATAGGCCAGCTCAGCTCGATCCAACATCCCAGCTTTTAGATAATCTTGCGCGATTTCATGCAGCGCGTGTTCGCGCTCTCGAACGGGTAAGTCTGAGCGAGAAAGTAGACTTTGATGGACACGAATCGCGCGCTCCATTTCACCTCGTCGACGAAACAGGCTGCCAAGCGCGAAGTGCAGCTCAGTTGTCTCAGGATCAAGCTTGGCCACTTCGATAAAAGCATCTATCGCCCGATCAGGCTGCTCGTTGAGAAGAAAGTTTAATCCCTTGAAGTACGAGTCTGGCAAGGCCCGAGTTTCTGACAGCATTTGCCTAAAATCAAACCGGGCTGCCATCCACCCCAGCCCAAAGAGCAGGGGAAACAGAATCAACCACCAGGATTCAAAATCCATAAAAACTCACCAAGTCCGTATCAAAGCGGTGTGCCGTCAGTGGCGTTCGCAACCGGTTTTGATTGACTCACCAAAGACTGCGCTTTATTGAGGTCTTTTTTGAGTCGGCCAGCTTCACGGCGACCCCGCCAAGTGCTTGGCAGCATGATGACAACGCCCAACAAACCACCCACTGCAAATGTCACCAACATCACAACAATTAACGGCACATCAGACCACAGAATACCGTCAAAAAAAACAACCTCGACCGGTGTCGTGTTCTTATAGGCAAACAACACCACAAACACAAAAACCACCAGTTTGATAGCCCAAGCAAGATAACGCATGGCGGGTACTCTCCACTGAGAGAAACAAATGAATGGCGTCTGACGATGCCCCAATGCTTTTCATTGTAATCCAAGGGCTTGCGTGAACGAACCACACTGAACACACGAATCACATTGTCAAGCGCAAGACTCAAACAATCGGGCCATCGAGTCTCTAATGCTGACAGGCGCAGACCAACCCAGCAGCGCTTTGGTCGCCGAAATATCCACTTGCAGGCTTTCTGTCAGTCGATCGACATAGCCAGACTTTCCGACCAAGCTAGCCAAGCCGCGTAAAATAGGTACTGGCACGCTGACGGTTCGCGCAGGCAGACGGCCCGCTTGAGCAATCAGGCGGACCAGTTCAAGCGTGCTGAGGTCATGATCATCGCTGACCAAAAAGGTTTGATTAGCCGCGGCGTGATGCCAAGTTGATGTCACCATCAGGTCCACGAGATTATCGAGCCCAACCAAGCTACGTGCGTTTTGATCCATGGCGCCAACCGGTAGCGGCACCCCTTTGGCTAGCCAGCGCATCAGCAAAGCCAAATTACCACTGGCACCGGGGCCATAGACCAAAGGTGGTCGGATGATCACCAGCTCTAAACCGGTCTCAGTGGCGATGTCACGCAGCCCTTGTTCAGCCTGATACTTTGAAATGGCGTACGCGCCAAGAGGACAGGGCGCTTGATTGAACACGAAAGGCTTGCCTATTGCTGTGCGCTCGCCATGCACTTTGACGGTACTGAGATAAACAAACCGTCTCACCCCTGCACGAACAGCAGCCCGAGCCACGGTCAAAGTCCCGTTGACATTAATTTGGGTAAACAAAGCGGCATCGTCAGCGTGGGTGCTCATGACGTGAACACGCGCTGCCGCATGCACCACCACCTCACAACCTGCCAGAACCGACGTCCATTCTTGCTCAGCCCCGCTGCTCAACAAATCAGGCGCTAAACACGCTGTCACATAAGGCAATTGCGCCAAATGACGGGTACTACCATCGGTGCGCGAGGCGGCAACCACCGGTGTTTTTTGCTCAGATAGCCGAGTGCAGAGTGCAGAACCCACAAAACCGTTAGCACCGGTGACAAAAATCATGATGTACCACCCACGCAGTGAGTACAACAGTCAGAAACGCAGCAAGGTGGCTTGGCGAAAAAAGCCTGCGGCTTTTGAGGCTTACTGGTCTTTGAGGCCATCAACGCTTTCACGCAATGCCTTACCTGCTTTGAAATGGGGAACCACTTTACCGGGCACCATGACTTTCTCGCCAGTCTTGGGATTGCGACCAATCCGAGGTGCCCGTTGTGACAATGCAAAACTGCCAAAGCCACGTATCTCGATACGATGACCGTCAGCCAATGACTGAATCATGGCGTCAATGATGGTTTTAGCGGCGATGTCAGCATCATTGGCGACAAGCTGTGGGTGGCTTGCCGCCAATGCCGCAATGAGTTCTGACTTAGTCACAACGCGCAGGATCCCAAGTCAATTTACTCATCGTCTTTGGCTTGATCCAACTTGGCTTTCAGCAAAGCACCCAGGTTGGTTGTGCCAGAACTGGCACCAGCCTCAGACATTCTCTGCAAAGTACCTGCCGTGCCTGCATTATCGCGGGCCTTGATTGAGAGCTGAATCGAGCGGGTCTTTTTGTCAACATTCACGATCATGGCTTCGATCTCTTGACCTTCTTTCATGACCGTTGTTGCGTCATCGACTCGACCTGATGCCATTTCAGAGGCACGCAGATAACCCTCAACCTCTAGAGATAACGTGACAACAGCACCTTTGGCATCGACGGTCTTGACGGTCCCTTGAACAACGGCACCCTTGTCATGCGTGGATACGAAATTATTGAATGGATCGCCTTCAAGTTGTTTGACCCCCAGCGAAATACGCTCTTTATCGGTGTCAATGGCCAAGACCACCGCTTCAAGCTCGTCACCTTTCTTGAAGTTGCGAACCGCTTCTTCACCGGTATCGGCCCATGACAAATCGGATAAGTGCACCAAACCATCAATACCACCTGGCAATCCAACAAACACGCCGAAGTCAGTGATTGACTTGATGGCACCGCTAACCTTGTCGCCGCGGTTGAAGTTGGTTGCAAACTCTTCCCATGGATTTTGACGGCACTGTTTCATGCCCAATGAAATCCGTCGACGATCTTCGTCGATCTCAAGAACCATCACTTCAACTTCTTCACCAAGCGTCACCACTTTGCGTGGGTCAACGTTCTTGTTGGTCCAATCCATTTCAGAAACGTGAACCAATCCTTCAATCCCCGCTTCGACTTCAACGAACGAGCCGTAATCGGTCAAGTTAGTCACTTTGCCAAACAGGCGGGTGCCCTGTGGATAGCGGCGAGCCAGACCAACCCATGGGTCTTCGCCAAGCTGCTTGACACCCAAGGACACACGGCTCTTCTCTTGGTCAAATTTCAGTACTTTTGCTTCGATTTCTTGACCAACCGCTAACACTTCGGATGGGTGACGAACGCGACGCCAAGCCATGTCAGTGATGTGTAGCAGACCATCGATACCGCCAAGGTCAACAAACGCACCGTAATCGGTGATGTTCTTAACGACGCCCTTGATAATGGCGCCCTCTTTGAGGTTTTCGAGTAATTTCTGACGCTCTTCGCCCATGCTGACTTCAAGCACAGCGCGGCGCGACACAACCACGTTGTTGCGCTTGCGGTCAAGCTTGATGACTTTAAAGTCAAGGGTTTTGCCTTCGTATGGCGTGGTGTCTTTAACGGGACGCACATCAACCAATGAGCCTGGCAAAAAGGCACGAATACCGTTGGTCATCACGGTCAGGCCACCTTTGACTTTGCCGGTTATCGTTCCGACCACCAACTCATTGCTTTCCAATGCTTTTTCTAATGACAACCAAGCTGAAAGACGTTTGGCACGGTCACGCGACAAGATGGTATCGCCATAACCATTTTCCAGCGAATCGATGGCCACAGACACGAAGTCACCAGGCTGAACTTCAAGCTCACCTTGGTCGTTTAGAAACTCTTCGAGAGGAATCAAGGCTTCGGATTTTAAACCGGCGTTCACCACCACAAAGTTATGATCGATTCGCACAACTTCCGCTGAAATGACTTCACCGGATTTCATATCTTGCTTTTTGATACTTTCAGCAAAGAGGTCGGCGAAACTGACTTCGCCTGTTAAGAGCGCATTAGAGGATTCAATTGACATGTAAAAAGTTTCCAGGGGATCGGCTGATCCAGGTTCTCGCCCGACTTACCCGGGCGGTGTTAAATAAAACCACCGAATGCTTATTCTTTGGATACAACATTCAATGGACGCTGTCATCAAACCAAACTGACTGTACCGTTTCGAGTTTCTTGCTGCCGTCTAAGACCACGAGAACTGCCCGCTGTCCGTCAAAATGTGCGACTAAACAAGAAATTACTCTCAAAAAACACAAAAAATTTAGTTAGCCGATGAGCATAACATAAAAATTCCGTGCTCGATCAAGCGCTTAGCTCAAAATCAATAAAAAATAGCCTACAACCTAGATTTGCAAAGCATCCCACTCAGAGCACGGCTTTGCGGGCTGCTACCATATAGTTAACGCTGGTATCCCGACTCAGTTTGTAGGTCTTAGAGAAAGGGTTGTATGTCATGCCATTGAAAGCCACGATGTCCAAACCGGCCGCTCGGCAAGCTTCTGCTAATTCGCTGGGTTTGATAAAGGCTTCCCACTGATGCGTGCCTTTAGGCAAGAGCTTTAAGACATACTCAGCACCGATAATGGCAAAAAGATATGACTTTGGGTTGCGATTCAAGGTTGAAAAAAACAACCAACCACCCGGCTTGACCAGATCGGCGCATGCTTGAACAACAGAGGCAGGATTTGGTACATGTTCTAGCATCTCCATACAAGCCACAATGTCGTACTGCTCACTTTGTTCATCGGCCAATTCTTCAGCACTGATTTTGCGGTAATTGACTCGAACACCCGACTCAAGACTATGAAGCTTAGCGACGGTCAGTGACTTATCAGCCAAATCGATACCTGTAACATCGGCACCGCTCAAAGCCATGGCTTCAGCCAAAATGCCACCACCGCAACCCACGTCAACAATTCGCTGACCAACCAGAGCAGCGGACACATCAGCGGGATTGATCAAGGACTTGATCCATGCCAAGCGCAATGGATTGATCACATGCAAGGGCTTGAACTCACTATTGGGATCCCACCAACGCGATGCCAAGGCACTAAATTTTTCAATTTCAGCGGGATCAACGTTTTGAATAGGTTCAGCCGCTGGGTTTGTTTCTGTTTGAGCCATGGTTCTTACCTTCTGATGAGCCATAATTGTCTCAGATCATGGCTCAAAGGAATCAAAAACCCCATGCCCTAATTAAAAAAGCCTCCCGAAGGAGGCTCTTTTAAATCGTTATCACCGAATTACTTGCGGCTACCGACGATTTCAACTTCAACCCGACGGTTCTTTGCGCGGCCATCAGCCGTTGCGTTCGAAGCGATTGGGTCAGCTTTGCCCTTACCTTCCGTGTAGACACGGTTGGCATCAACGCCCTTGGAAACCAAGTAAGCCTTAACGGCGTTAGCGCGGCGATTGGACAAGCCAATGTTGTACTGATCCGAACCGATCGAATCGGTATACCCAACGGCAATCACTGTCTCAAGGGCAATAGAATTAACTTGTTTGGCGACTTGATCAAGCAACTGTCGGCCTTCAGGCTTCAGGTTGGATTTGTCAAAATCAAAGAATGTGTCAGCATTAAACACAACTTTGTTGGCAACAGGCGCTGATTTTTTCTTTTCTACGCATGCTGGATCAGCAGTTGCAGGGGTCCAGAAATTGTCTTGCCAGCACAGGCCGTAGTTACTGCGCCATACGTCGCCAAAGTTGTTGCGCCAGTTGTCATTTGATTGCGCAGATGCCGCACCTGAAGCTGTTACGGCGGCAATGGCTAAAGCCAATGCGATTTTTGAGGGCTTGTTCATATTTCTCCTCGTTGAGGTTGTAGCTGAAAATTGTCTCGCAGCGAACACCCGCCGTAATTCAGAAAACGGGGCCAGGATAACAACGCTAAGAGCAGATTAAAGGAATTACACACTGGTTTTCCTGCGTGTTGAATTGAATCTTAAGGCATTTCCATCAATTTACTAGCCTCATCACGCATTAGTCGCCTCGTATAGACGCATTTTTACGGAATCAAGCCTTTTCTTGTTGGGTTTTGACAACACTCAGGGGCCTAAATGAGTGCTCACAGCAAATAAATTTGTTTAGGCGGGAACTTTTTCTATTCTAGGACTGGGTCAAGATTTCAGGTTTTGCATCCGATCAACCAACCCCACAAAAGTCGTCCATCGATACCAAACCACATGAAGTTTCACCTTGGCGTGTAGAATGTAACGTTTGTTTCACGTCCCGCTCGGCGCGTGGTCGCCCCGGTCTGATAATCCTCGATTTTGGTTGCGCCCTATATGGATTCCTTCGCCAAGGAAACACTCCCGATATCTTTAGAAGACGAAATGCGTCGAAGTTACCTCGATTACGCCATGAGCGTGATCGTTGGTAGGGCACTGCCTGACGTTCGCGATGGTCTTAAACCCGTGCATCGGCGAGTTCTGTTCGCTATGCATGAATTAAATAACGATTGGAACCGAGCTTACAAAAAATCGGCTCGTATTGTCGGTGATGTGATTGGTAAGTATCACCCTCATGGTGACCAAGCGGTCTATGACACCATCGTTCGTATGGCCCAAGACTTCTCATTGCGCTACATGCTTGTTGACGGCCAAGGTAACTTTGGCTCAATCGATGGTGACAGCGCTGCTGCCATGCGATACACCGAAATTCGCCTGTCGAAAATTGCACATGAGTTGTTAGCGGACATTGACCAAGAAACTGTCGATTTCGGCCCCAACTACGACGGCAGTGAGCACGAACCGTTACTTTTACCCTCGAAACTGCCTAATTTGCTGGTCAACGGCAGTTCAGGCATTGCCGTGGGTATGGCCACCAATATTCCACCTCACAACTTGGCTGAGGTCATTGATGGCTGCTTGCACGCGTTGCGCAACCCCGATTGCTCAATCGATGAGTTAATTGAGCTCATCAAGGCCCCAGACTTCCCCACCGGCGGCATTATTTACGGCATGAGTGGTGTGCGTGAGGGTTATCGAACCGGTCGAGGTCGCGTCATCATGCGTGCCAAGACGCACTTTGAAGACATGGAAAAAGGCAACCGGCAATCGATCGTTGTCGATGAGCTGCCTTACCAGGTGAATAAAAAGACCTTGCAAGAGCGCATGGCTGAGTTGGTCAACGAAAAGAAGATCGAAGGCATCTCAGATATCCGCGATGAGTCAGACAAAGACGGTATGCGTTTGGTTATCGAACTTAAGCGCGGCGAAGTGCCTGAAGTTGTGCTCAATAACCTATACAAAAACACACAGTTACAAGACACCTTTGGCATGAATTTGGTGGCTTTGGTTGATGGCCAGCCACGCTTGCTCAATCTCAAACAAATGGTGGAATATTTCCTGTTTCACCGCCGTGAGGTTGTCACACGACGCACGGTATTCCAGCTGCGCAAGGCGCGCGAGCGCGGTCACGTCTTAGAGGGCTTGGCCGTTGCGCTTGCCAATATTGACGAATTCATCACCATTATCAAGGCGGCCCCAACCCCACCGGTGGCGCGTCAAGCACTGATGGCACGTCTTTGGGACTCCTCAGTGGTTCGAGACATGCTTTCGCGTGCCGATGGTGAAACAGCCGGTGGCCGAGCCGCTTACCGGCCCGAGTCTCTTTCGCCAAACTTTGGACTGCAGGCCGAGGGTCTTTATCGCTTGAGCGACATTCAGGCCCAAGAAATTTTGAACATGCGTTTGCAGCGCTTGACAGGGCTCGAACAAGACAAAATTGTTAACGAATACAAGTCAGTCATGGACACCATTTCCGACTTGCTCGACATTCTTGCCCGACCCGAGCGTATCACCACCATCATCTCCGAAGAACTTGAGGCGATTCGTGTTGAGTTCTCGATCAACACCAAGGATGCGCGTCGCTCAAGCATCGAGCACAACGCCACAGAGCTTTACACCGAAGACCTCATCACCCCAACCGATATGGTGGTGACGCTTTCTCACACCGGTTACATCAAGAGCCAACCGCTGTCTGAATATCGGTCTCAACGCCGCGGGGGTCGAGGTAAGCAAGCCACAGCGACCAAAGAGGACGACTGGGTCGACCAGCTGTTCATCGCAAATACGCACGATTACCTGCTGTTCTTCTCCGATCGCGGCCGTTTGTACTGGCTAAAAGTCTGGGAAGTGCCACAAGGCACTCGCACGTCGCGCGGCCGGCCAATCGTCAATATGTTCCCCTTGATGGATGGCGAAAAAATCACGGTTATCTTGCCTGTCAAGGCCTTCAGCGATGATCAAACCGTTTTCATGGCGACCTCTCGCGGGACGGTTAAAAAGACCCCACTGTCAGATTTTGCCAATCCTCGCAAAGCCGGCATCATCGCCGTTAATCTAGATGAAGGCGATTACCTTATTGGCGCTGAACTCACAGAAGGTCAACATGACGTTATGCTGTTCTCCAATTCGGGCAAAGCGGTTCGCTTTCAAGAAAACGATGTGCGCCCAATGGGACGCAACGCACGGGGCGTTCGCGGCATGTCCTTAGAACCGGGCCAAGAAGTCATTGCCATGTTGGTGGCGCATGATGAGTCGCAGTCCGTGCTGACTGCCACTGAAAACGGTTTTGGTAAGCGCACGCCGATTGGTGAGTACACTCGCCATGGTCGTGGCACCAAAGGCATGATTGCGATCCAAACCTCTGAAAGAAACGGCAAAGTCGTGAGTGCTGTTCTGGTGAGCGAGGCCGATGAAATCATGTTAATTACCACTGGCGGTGTGCTGGTTCGTACACGTGTTGACGAAATTCGTGAAATGGGTCGAGCCACACAAGGCGTCACCTTAATCAGCGTTGATGATGGCAGCCGCTTATCGGGTGTGCGTCGGGTGGTTGAGCGCGATGCTGACACCAACGGCGAAGAGGCAATCGATGGATTAGAGACACCTGAACCCCCAGAAGCGCCCGGTGCCGCTGGTGATACGACACCCGAAGTCGGTGACACTGAGTCATGATCGCGCGCCCGTGGAATTTCTCGGCGGGTCCTTCCGTATTACCTGAGGCGGTACTGACCCAGGCTGCCCAAGAAATGCTTGACTGGCACGGCAGTGGCATGTCCGTCATGGAAATGAGTCACCGCGGCTCAGCGTTTACCCAAATCTGCGACGAAGCTGAAGCTGATCTGCGTGAGCTACTGGGTATCGGTGACGACTATGCCGTGCTTTTTATGCAGGGTGGCGCCACTGCTGAGAATGCCATCGTGCCACTGAACCTCATCAGTCGTTCGGGTCAGCCGCGAGCCGATTACGTTATCACTGGCAGCTGGTCGAGTAAATCCTTCAAAGAAGCCAAGAAATACGGCGATGTTTGCATCGCTGCCAGCAGCGAAAGCGTGTGGCAGGATATTGGACGCCAATGGAATGCCTTCACATGGGTGCCCCCAGTCTCTGACTGGCAAGTCCGATCTGATGCGTCTTACCTACACTTTTGCAGCAACGAAACAATCGGTGGCGTTGAGTTCACGCAGTGGCCCAGCCCTGTCGAACTTGACTCACCTAACGTGCCGCTGGTGGTTGATGCATCCTCTCATTTCTTATCGCGCCCGATTGATTTCAGCCATGTTGGCATGCTTTATGCCGGTGCGCAAAAAAACGCCGGGCCGGCTGGCGTCACGGTGGTGATTGTCCGTCGCGACTTGATCGGTCACGCTTTGCCAATCTGTCCATCGGCCTTTGATTATGCCAATGTGGCTCGAGAGCGCTCTCGCTTTAATACCCCACCCACCTACGCCATCTATGTTGCTGGTTTGGTGTTCAAGTGGCTGTTGTCTCTTGGTGGCTTGGAAAGTATTGAAGCCAAAAACAAACAAAAGGCCGAAGCGCTTTACGACTTTTTGGATCAATCCTCGTTCTATCAAACACCGGTTCATCCTGCTTTCCGATCCCGAATGAATGTGCCTTTCTTTTTGCCAGATCCAGAATTAGACACCACCTTTTTGAAAGGTGCTATGGCCGCTGGTTTGCATCAACTCAAAGGCCACAAGACGGTGGGGGGCATGCGAGCTTCTATCTATAACGCCATGACGCTTCAGGGCGTGTTGGCCTTAACCGACTATCTTAAATCGTTCGAACGCGAGCATGGATAAAGAACTACAAAATAAGCTGCAACCCTTACGCGAAAAAATTGATCGCTTAGACCTCGAAATCTTAGGCCTCATCAATGAGCGCGCCAAAACAGCGCAAGCCGTGGGTGACCTTAAGCATGAACACCACGCCCAAGGGCCAGTTTTTCGGCCAGAACGTGAGGCGCAAGTCATTCGCACGCTGCAGACCAAAAATCCAGGACCAGTCACGACACCCGGCGTTCAAGCCATTTGGTCGCAAATCATTTCGGTATGTCGCGGCCTCGAACAAGATATTCGAGTGGCCTATTTGGGACCGGCAGGTTCATTTTCTGAGCAAGCCGCCTTTGAGTATATGGGTCAAGCCATCACCGGTGTGCCCTGCCCCAACTTTGATGAAGTCTTTCGAACCATTGAATCGCAAGGTGCACACGTGGGCATCGTTCCCGTCGAAAACTCGACCGAGGGGGCTGTCAACCGTACGTTGGACTTGTTACTGAATACGCCGCTGCGCATTGTGGGCGAACACTCTATTTTGATTCGGCACTGTTTGTTGAGCCAGTCCGGCAACATGGATGGTGTGACCCGCGTTCTGGCCCATCCTCAGGCATTGGCACAATGCCAGCACTGGCTCGGCATGAACCACCCCACCTTGGCGCGTGAGCCCGTCGCGAGCAATGCTGAGGCTGCCCGCATCGCTGCTTCAGATCCCACGGTCGCCGCCATTGCCAGCGAAATCGCCGCGCGGGCATGGGGTCTAACTATCGCGGCTGAAGGCATTCAAGACGACCCCTTAAACAGAACACGTTTCTTGGCTGTCGGTTCGATCGAAACCTTACCCAGTGGGCATGACAAAACCAGCCTCATCCTAGCGGTTCCAAATGAGGCCGGCGCCGTTTATAAAATGTTGGCACCGTTATCTGATAATGGCGTTTCAATGACACGCTTTGAGTCACGTCCCGCTCGGACAGGACAGTGGGAGTATCACTTCTACGTCGACGTCGAAGGCCATCAGCAAGAGCCTGCTGTGGCCCGGGCGCTTGAGCAATTGCGTGCGCGCTGTGCCTTCCTAAAAATTCTGGGTTCCTATCCAAGGCAGTAAGAACGAGGCAGAAATGAGCGATCACGCAAAAACACTGGTGGCCCCCGCCCACATCAAAGACATCCAGCCTTATGTGCCTGGCAAGCCAATTGAAGACTTGGTGCGCGAGCTTGGCCTTGATCCAGCAACGGTGGTGAAACTGGCTTCTAACGAGAACCCCTTGGGTATGTCGTCAGCGGCCAAGCAGGCGATCGAAGCCTCTCTGGCCGGGCTTGAGCGCTACCCCGATCCGGGCGGTTACCACTTAAAACAAGCCATCTCGCAACGATTTGATGTGCCCGCTGACTGGATCACGATTGGCAATGGCTCTAACGACATACTAGAACTCGCTGGCATGGCGTTGCTTGAGCCTGGCTTTTCCGCTGTCTATTCCCAGTACGCCTTTGTGGTGTATCGCCTGGCAACCCAAGCGCGTGGCGCACAGCACATCGTAGTGCCTGCTCGTGAGTTTGGGCATGACTTGGATGGCATGCTAGAAGCCATCGCCCCCAACACCCGTTTGGTTTTTATCGCCAATCCCAACAACCCAACGGGCACCTTTTTATCCAACGAAGCCGTGACACGCTTTTTAGCGTCCGTTGAACAGCGCCACGGCACCGCTGTGACGGTAGTGCTCGATGAAGCCTACAACGAATACCTACCCGTGTCAGATCGCGTTGACAGCATTGCGTTGGTCAAGCGCTTTGCCAATTTGGTGGTGTCGCGCAGTTTTTCTAAGGCATACGGCCTTGCAGGTCTGAGGGTCGGTTATGGCATCACGCAACCCACCCTGACCCAATTGATGGCGCGAGTGCGTCAACCCTTTAACGTCAACACACTCGCACAAGCCGCTGCGACCGCGGCTTTGTTTGATGATGCGTTTTTAGCCAAAAGCGCCGCGGTCAATGATGCCGGTAAGCGCCAACTGCAATCAGCGCTAGACCAGATGGGTCTGACTTACGTGCCAAGCTTCGCCAATTTTGTGTTGGTGAAATTTGATGATGCCCCTGGCATTAACCAAGCGCTTCTGAAGCGTGGCGTGATTGTGCGCCCGGTGCCCTCAGACGGTCTGCCTGATTGGCTGCGTGTGTCGATCGGGCTTGAGCACGAAAACGCCCGTTTCATCGAAGCACTCAAAGCAATATTGGCAGAGCGAACGGAACCGACATGACCCCTGAGCAGACAGGCTTTCGCATCGGCACGCTTGCCATCGTCGGCGTCGGTCTAATCGGTGGTTCCTTTGCTTTGGCGCTTAAGAAAGCGGGCGTGGTCAATGAAGTCATTGGCGTGGGTCGGCGTCCAACCACCCTTGAGCACGCCCAAGCACTCGGGGTGATTGACCGAGTGGCCACTTTTGAAGAGGCCGCGGGCTGCGCCGACCTGATCATGATTTCAGCACCCGTAGGCTCATTTGAGGCTATTTTTGAAGCGCTGGCACCAAATTTGAATCAACGGGCACGCATCACCGACGGTGGCAGCACCAAGGGCAATGTGGTGGTGGCGGCCCGTCGTGCACTAGGCGCCAAAGTCGCTCAGTTTGTTCCTGCCCACCCCGTGGCAGGCTCGCACGAATCTGGTCCACAAGCGGCTCGCCCAGACCTGTATGTGGGTCGTCAGGTGGTGATTTGCCCCCTAGCGGAGAATCAACCCAGCGATGTGTCGTACGTCCGAGAGGCATGGCTGGCCTGCGGCGCTGATTTAAAAACGCTCGACGCAATCGTACACGACGAAGTGTTGGCTTCAATCAGTCACTTGCCACACTGGTTGGCCAGTTTGTATGTGGCCCATGTGGCCAAGCAACCCAATGCCGCCACTTGTTTGGCCATGGCGGGTGCTGGATTTGGTGACTTTTCTCGTATCGCGCAAGGTTCTGAGGAAATGTGGCGCGATATCTTTGCAGCCAACCGCGAGGCGATGCTGCGACAAATCAGCGACCTGCAAGACCTATTGAATCAAGCCGAGTTAGCCTTACGCGCCAACGACACGGCCTGGATAGAGTCCATGCTCACGCAAAGCGCACAAGTCAGACGACAGTGGGGTAAGGGTGTCTTTCGTGGGGAGCAAGGGCATGACCCTACTTGATCGTTTGACCCTAGCGCCGGCGCAGCATGCGAGCGGACAAATCAGCTTACCCGGCTCAAAAAGCATCTCCAATCGAGTACTGCTGTTAAGCGCCCTGTGTGTGGGAACCACCCGTATTGACGGTATCTTACATTCGGACGATACCCGTGTGATGCTTGAAGCACTCGATACGCTGGGCGTCACAATCGAGCATGTGGGCCAGAGCGCAGTGCGAATAACAAGCCCCGGACTTTTTACCAACAAGAAAGCGACTTTGTTTTTGGGTAATGCTGGGACGGCGTTTCGCCCACTGACTGCGGCCTTGGCTTTTGCCGGTGGCGATTACACCCTCAGTGGTGTGGCCCGCATGCACGAGCGACCGATTGGTGACCTCGTTGATGCGCTGGTGGCACTCGGTGCACGCATCGACTACTTGGGTAATCCGGGTTACCCGCCTTTGGCAATCGGCGCTTCAAAAGCCTCTGGCCACCGCGTCCAAGTCAACGGTGCAGTCTCAAGTCAGTTTTTGACTGCTTTATTAATGGCATCACCGCTCATCGTGGCCCAAACTGGCCAAGACCTTACCATTGCAGTGGTGGGCGAACTGATTTCCAAGCCCTACATCAACATCACGATTAATTTAATGGCGCGCTTCGGTGTCCGAGTCACCGCACTTGAAGAGGCGGCAGGCAACCTGTCGTTTCATATCGACCGAAACGCTCATTACACCTCACCGAATGAAATAACCGTTGAAGGTGACGCCTCGTCAGCCTCATATTTTTTGGCTCTAGGCCTTATTGGCCAAGGCCCAATCAGTGTCTTAGGCGTCAGTCAAGACAGTATCCAAGGCGACGTTCGGTTTGTCGACACCCTCACCCACATGGGCGCCACAGTCAATGATGACGCACAGACGATAAGCGTTAGCGGGCGAGCAGTCTGGGCTGGGGAGCGGCTTCATGCCTTTGACCAAGACTTCAACTTGATCCCAGATGCGGCGATGACAGCGGCGGTGTTGGCGATTTATGCTGATGGACCCTGCACTTTGCGCAACATCGGTAGTTGGCGAGTCAAAGAGACTGACCGCATCCACGCCATGGCGACCGAACTGCGCAAACTTGGCGCAAAAGTCAGCTCAGGCGAAGATTGGCTAACCGTTCACCCGATCGCCAGCGATGCCTGGCGCCCCGCAACCATCCACACTTACGATGATCATCGTATGGCCATGTGTTTTTCTCTGGCCACTTTTGGGCCAGTGCCTATCACCATCGAAGACCCTGGTTGTGTGGCCAAGACCTTTCCTGACTATTTTGACCAATATCACCGTCTCGTCACATGATTAAGCCATCTATTGCTACCCCAGTCATCACCATTGATGGTCCCACCGCTTCGGGAAAAGGCACCATAGCCCAGCGTGTTGCTTTGGCTTTGGGTTGGCACGTCCTAGACAGTGGTGCGCTTTACCGATTGGCGGCTTGGGCGGTTTTGGATCGCAACGCAGATGCCAACGACATCGATCAAGTGGCGCTCTTGGCGCGCCGCATGGATGTCACATTTGCCGGACCCCAGACGTTCATGTCGGGCAAAGATGTCACCGAAATGATCCGTCAAGAGCACGTCGGCGACTTGGCGTCTCGTTTGGCACCGCACCCGGCATTGCGAGAGGCTTTGCTTGATCGCCAGCGGGCTTTTAGAGAAAACCCTGGCTTAGTGGCTGATGGTCGCGACATGGGAACGGTGGTGTTCCCTGATGCACCGTTAAAGGTTTTTTTGACGGCTGATGTCCACGCACGCTCAGCGCGCCGTTGCCATCAATTAAGAGAACGTGGCGAATGCCCCGATGAGCAAGCCGTCTTTCTCGATCTACAAAAGCGTGACGAACGCGACATGCAACGCACTGTCGCCCCCTTGAAACCGGCCGATGATGCCCATGCGCTGGACTCATCGGCGCTCACCGTTGAACAGACCGTTGAACACGTGCTTGAACTCTGGCGCGTTTCACTGGCAAAGGCTAAGCATTTGTTATAAAATCATTGCCTTTTTGACAACAAATAACAAAAGGCTTTGCTCATCCATGAAATCACCTCTTCTGTTTCACAAAGGCTATTACGGCTCAATCGAACCCTCTTTGTCCGATGGCGTATTGCGTGGCCGAGCGCTTTTTATCAACCAAGATGTCACCTATGAAGCGCTGACCGTCAGTGAGCTACAGCCTGCTTTTGAGGCGGCTATTTTGCAATACCTCAAAAGCTGTGAGGCTGATAAGCGAGCGCCTGAACGCCCTTTCAGGGGTCAGTTCAACGTGCGTGTCGCACCAGGCCTTCACAAATCGGCGGCTTTGCGTGCGCAACAAGAAAAAACCTCATTGAACACCGTTGTGGTCAATGCTTTGCAACACTACTTGAGCACAAACCACAACGAGGTGGCAACACACGGCGGCTAAACCGTACAATCGGCGTTGATTGTTTTAACCCTTAAGGCGAGTTCGATGACAACGCTGATTCTGTTTGATTTTGATGGTACTTTTGCCGATACGGCCCCTGACATGGCCATGTCAGCCAATCGCCAACGCGAAAAAAGAGGCTTAGAGCCAATGCCGGTTTCGGTATTGCGTACCCATGTGTCAATGGGCGCCCGCGGCATGGTCAAGGCCTCTTTGGGCATTGATGCCGACCATCCCACATTTGAATCCGCCAAAACCGAGTTTTTGGCGGATTATGAAAAAAACAGCACCATCAATACCCAGCTGTTTGAGGGTATCCCCGAGTTACTTGAACAAATTAAATTAGCCGGTATGCAGTGGGGCATTGTCACCAACAAGCTCACCCGATACGCCGAACCCATCGTCAAATGGCTTGATTTGCCAGATTGTGCGGTACTGGTGTGCGGTGACACGGTGGCTTATGCCAAACCCCACCCCCTGCCACTTCAACATGCCGCCAAAACCGTGGGCTTTGAGGTCGATCGTTGTGTTTATATTGGCGACGATCTGCGGGACATTCAAGCAGCCAAGTCGGCAGGCATGGCCTCAATTGCTGCAGCCTATGGCTATTGCGGCGATGAGCACCCCGTTCACACGTGGCAAGCCGACACGATCGTGTCACATGCCAGTGAAATTTGGCCCGCCGTCGGTCAGCTCATCAGGCCATAGCTTGTTTTGTGGCCGATGGTTTGTTGACCGGCCTCACCCAAACCCTGCTAGGGATTGTTAATGATTTGCAATTTGGCCACCCTCAAGGCCACGATGGTGGCGATGACGGCCTTGACCAAGTCACCCGGCAAAAAAACAACCACCGCCATGAGCGCGCGATCCATGGACATGCCAGTGACCATGGCCAGCCAAGGCACACCAATAGCGTAGACCACAATGGCGCCACCGAAAACGGCCGCCCCAAAATTACGGGCGATCATGGCGGCGGTCGTGGTTTCACTCTGGTTGCGTGCGGCCAACCAACTAACCACAAAAGCCCCTGGAATAAAACCAAGGATAAAACCACCGGTTGGCCCCGCAAAAACAGCCAGTCCACCACGCCCGCCTGGCAACACCGGGAACCCAACCAAAGCCAGCACCACGTAAAGCAACATGGCCAAAGCCGCCAAGCGCGGACTCAAAATCAAACCAGCCAACATCACGCCCAGCGTCTGTAGGGTTAAGGGTACGGGCACAAACGGCATCGGCAATGGTGGGATGATGGCAAACACGATCACCAAAGCGGTGAATAGCGCCGCTCGCACCATTTGTTGTGTTGTCAGCGCCAAACGTGGCGATTTGTTGGTCGAATTCAAGGTTTACTCCCAAAAAAATTAATGGTTCATTCTGTGTCGATCACACAAGATCACGGTTTAACGCGCTGAGGATCCGCCGCGGGCATCAATGGCGTCAGCCATCTCAGCAGCCCTTTGTAGCGTGCGCACCAACATCGGCACCAGTAGCGCCAAGGGGCTGGCACGGTGACCACGGGCCGCTTGTGCCTCACGGATCTCATGCCACTGCTCCAACAAAACAGGCATCAGACGCAGTGAAATACCAAACATCAGCGCGACTTTATCAGCCCGTATCCAGCCCCAGCGATCAAATGGCTGCAAAAACTTTTCGACGACTGCCATCATAGCAGTCACGCTCGTGGTTGCCATCACCGAAATAGCAAATAGCAACAAAGCCAACAAACGGCAAAGCACAACCAATGCGTGTTCGAAGCCTGAAACAAAACCGATATACGCGACGATGGCCATCAGCGTGATCAGTGGCCACAAAAAGACCGATGACCTTGTGCTTGAGGCTGACCCCCGCATAAAAGGCGGCCAGTGAACACTGAGGCAAACCAAGCCAGCCACAACGGCGCTAGCCCCCAATATGAAAATGTGATCCGTCAATACCAAGGCTGTGCCCAACGAGAATAAAGACAGCAGCTTTAAGCCTGCCGGCCAGCGGTGCAACCAAGTACCCTTGGCCGAGACCTCGAGTGTCTGATTCAATAAACTCATGCGTAACGTGCTCGATACCAAGGTAGCACCTCGGCGGCTGGGCCATCAGCTTGAATGGACGCCTGGTCAATCACCAGCACGCGCTCAAAGGTCTCAAGCATTGCCAAATCATGCGATATCGCAATAACCGGCTGGGGCAGCTGCCCAATGATCTGCAACAAGCGATTTCGAAATCGCAAGTCAAGCTGTGTGGTTGGTTCGTCCAACACCAACAAGTCGGGCTGCATACAGAGCACGCAGGCCAAAGCCACCAACTGCTTTTGACCACCAGATAGGGTGTGGACGGCCCGATCAGCCAAGTCGGCAATGTCCAGTTGCGCAAGGGTGGCTTGAATGCGCGCCGCTCTAAGGGTCTTGTCGGGTAACGAGTGCTTCAGGCCAAACGCCATGTCCTCTTGCACGACAGGAAAAACAATCTGGTTGTCTGGATTCTGAAACAGAAACCCAACCTGTTGGCGAACGGCATTCAAATGCTCAGCCACAGGCAACCCATTGCACACCATTCGCCCAGCACTCGGGACGAGCAAACCGTTGATAAGCCGAGCAAACGTACTTTTACCCGCACCGTTGGGACCGACAATCCCAATCCGCGCTTCGGACAGACTAATATTGAGTTCCCGAAGGATGGTGCGCGCACCTCGCTCAACGGAGACGGCTTCGAACTCGATTATCATGATGGCTGTGGTTGATCGAACGCAGGAATATCCAACTGAACGAACCTTTTGATACGAAGGTGATCAAAGCAAAGTCATGGAAAAGTTAAACAAAACTGAACAAGAGTGGCGAGAGTTACTGTCGCCTGAAGCATACTACGTAACCCGCCAGAAGGGCACAGAACGCGCCTTCACGGGCGAGTTCTGGGACCATCGAGCCACTGGCATTTACCACTGCGTCTGTTGTCGCACAGCCCTCTTTGCGTCAGACACGAAGTTTGACGCGGGTTGCGGATGGCCAAGCTACTTTGAAGCGATTGATCCCGCGCTTATTGTCGAACACACCGATCGCTCGCACGGTATGGTTCGCACGGAGGTGCTTTGTAAAACCTGTGATGCACACCTCGGCCACGTTTTCCCTGACGGACCACCACCCACAGGGCTGCGTTATTGCATCAACTCGGCTAGCCTGACATTTGAGCCCATCGACGCATGAAAAAATTTCTGTTTGACCTGTTTCCACTGATTTTGTTTTTTGTGGCGTATCGATTTGCCGATATCTATGTGGCAACAGCGGTGGCCATGGTCGCAGCGGTTGGCCAAATTGCTTACATTAAGATCAGGCGCCAACCCATTGAAGGCACCCATTGGATCAATTTGATTGTGATTGTGGTTTTCGGTGGTGCGACCCTCTGGCTACAAAACGATGCATTCATTAAATGGAAGCCCACGGTACTCTACTGGATGTTTGCCGTGATCCTTGTGGGTAGTCAGGCTTTCATGGGGCGCAACCTGCTTCAAAAGTTGCTGGGTTCAAAGGTCACCCTGACTGATCAAGGTTGGCGCGGTTTAAACCTCAGTTGGTCGGGATTCTTTGTATTTGCGGGCGCTACCAACTTGTTTGTTGCCTTTTCTGGATACTTCAGCGAATCACAATGGGTGAACTTCAAAGTCTTCGGACTGATGGGACTGCTGGTGGTGTTTGTTATCGCTCAATCCTTATGGCTTAGCAAGCATATGGTAGAACCCGAGACACCGAGCGACCCCAACGAAAGCCGCCCGTCATGACCAGCACCCACGAATCTTTGCTACACGAGCGTTTATTGGCACTGAACCCTACTCACCTTGAAATCGAGAATGAATCGCACCTACATGCCGGTCACGCTGGCAGCAAGGGTGGTGCGAGTCACTTCCGAGTTCACATTCAAGCCGCTTGCTTTGAAGGCAAACGGACCGTCGCCCAGCACCGAATGGTGTACGATCTTGTCACTGACCTGATGCCGTTTCCCATACACGCGCTGGCTTTACAAACTTCTGCCCCTTCAAAAGGAAACTTATGAAACGTTTAACCCTACTTTTGGCTGCCGTTACCTTATCTGCGCCTCTATACGCACAAAACATTGCGACCGTTAATGGCCAAGCAATCACACAAAAAAGCTACGAACAGTTCATTGAACTGCTGGCCGCCCAGGGTGCACCCGATACCCCTCAATTGAGAGTGCAAGTCAAAGAGGAAATGATCAACCGTGTGATCATGGTTCAAGCCGCCGAAAAAGCGGGTATCAATAAAAATAGCGCCATCAAAACGGAGCTCGAGCTGGCTCGTCAAGGCATTTTGGTGCGTGCACTGATGGCTGATTACTTGGAAAAGAATCCGATCACGGATGCCGTTCTTGAGTCTGAGTACGACAAGCTGAAGAAAGAACAAGGCGAAGTCATGGAATACAGTGTTCGCCACATTTTGGTTGAAGAGGAAAGTGCAGCCAAAGACATTCAGAAGAAATTGATGGACAAGTCAGCCACTTTTGAAGATTTGGCCAAAGCACAATCCAAAGACCCAGGAAGCGCGGCTCAAGGCGGCAGTTTGGGTTGGGCACAAGCCGACAACTATGTCGAACCTTTTGCCAAGGCTGTGCAGTCGACACCAAAAGGCCAAATGACCGCTGCACCTGTTAAGACTCAGTTTGGCTGGCACGTGATTGAAGTGGTTGACGCGCGTCCCGTGGCCTTCCCACCCCTGGCACAAGTCAAAGAGCAGCTTGAAGAGATGTTGCGTCAACAAGCATTGACCGATTACCAGAAAAAATTACGCGACCAAGCAAAAATTCAATAACCATCACTTAAACAGCGGCCCAAAAGTGCTGTTTAAGTCAACAAAGGGGCTACCCACTGTTCGGGTAGTCCTTTTGTTTTAAGCCTCGCCAAGCAAAGTCTTCAGGGTATCTTCATCGATCACAGGCACACCCAAAGAATGCGCTTTGGCCAGTTTGCTGCCCGCGTCTTCACCAGCCACCACATAGGACGTCTTTTTAGAGACAGAGCCACTGACCTTGCCACCTGCCGACAAAATCGCCTCGGCGGCTTGTTCTCGAGTCCACGTGGGTAAAGTACCCGTGAGCACAAAAATCAGTCCAGTTAGCCCTGATTGTTGCGGGCGCGTTGTCAAAGGCTGCGGCGCGACACCTTGCGCTAGCAACGCCGCAACAACTTCTCTGTTGTGCGGCTCAGAGAAGAAATGCCCAATCGATTGGGCAACCACGGGGCCAACGTCAGCAACACTCAATAATTCTTCCTCACGCGCGCGCATCAGACCCTCGATCGAACCAAAGTAACGAGCGAGATCACTGGCCGTGGCCTGGCCAACGTGGCGTATACCCAACGCAAAAATAAAACGATCAAGCGCAGGCGCTCGCGCAGCCTCGATGGCTTGAACCAAATTTTGCGCCGATTTAAGACCCATTCGGTCATACACAGCGAGCTCACTGACCGTTAACGTAAAAAGATCGGCCAAAGACTGAACACGAGCGCGCTCAACGAGTTGTTCGACCAACTTATCACCCAAGCCTTCAATATCTAGCGCTTTACGACCGACGGCGTGAATCAGGCTTTGTTTGCGTTGAGCCCCACAAAACAAACCACCCGTGCAACGCGCGACTGCTTCACCCTCGGGCTTCTCAATGGCAGAGCCACATTCAGGGCAAGCGCTGACCATTTGAAAGGCTTGTGCGTGCGCAGGGCGCGCCGATAACACCGGCCCCACCACCTCAGGAATAACGTCACCGGCTCGACGCACCACCACGGTGTCGCCAATTCGGACGTCTTTACGCATGATCTCGTCTTCATTGTGCAAGGTCGCATTCGTCACCGTGACGCCACCCACAAAAACCGGTGCCAAGCGTGCCACTGGCGTGATGGCGCCTGTGCGTCCAACCTGCAAATCAATACCCAGCAGCTCAGTCATCGCCTCTTGTGCAGGAAATTTGTGCGCCAGCGCAAAGCGCGGCGCTCGCGCCACAAATCCCAAGACACGCTGCGCCTGCCGCGAATTCACTTTGTAGACCACACCGTCAATGTCGTAGGGCAAGGCACTGCGACGCTCGCCCACATCACGGTAATAGTCAAGCAACCCACGCGATCCTGACACCGTGGCATGTTCTTGATCGTTAACGGGCAATCCAAGTTTGGCCAACCACTCTAGCACCCCATCGTGGGTGGCGGGCAGCGAGTCACTCACCTCACCCCAACCATACGTAAAAAAGCGCAACGGGCGTTGAGCCGTCATTTTTGAGTCAAGTTGACGCAAGCTGCCCGCCGCCGCATTACGGGGATTGACGAATATTTTTTCTTGGCGTTGCGCCTGCATGACATTTAATCGCTCAAAGTCAGCATGATTCATGAACACTTCGCCGCGTACTTCTAAAACAGCAGGGGCAGGATTGTTTAAGCGCAACGGTATCGAACGAATGGTTCGAATATTGGCCGTCACGTCCTCACCGGTGTGACCGTCGCCACGCGTGGCGGCTTGCACCAGCTGTCCTGCCTCATAGCGCAAACTAATGGCCAAACCATCAAGCTTCAGCTCGCAGGCGTACGCAACGGGCTCACCCGGCTTGACGACGCCAGCTTGCACCAACGTGTCAGTAACCCGTTTGTCAAACGCCAAGACCTCGTCTTCTTCAAAGGCATTGCCAAGCGACAACATGGCAACGGCGTGAGTTACCGCAGAAAAAGCCGCTAGCGGGGCTGTGCCCACCCGTTGGGTCGGTGAGTCGCTGGTCAGAATCGCTGGGAAACGTTGCTCTAATCCCTGCAATTCGCGCAAAAGCGCGTCATACTGAGCATCACCAATGGTGGGTTGATCGCGAGAATAGTAAGCCTGGTTGTGCTGTTCGATCTCCACGCGCAGTTGTGCCACCCGTGCCAACACATCCTCGGGCGCTGTGCCATCCGAGCCCAACATCAGGCAAATACTCGCCGCGCCCGTTGGCTGCCAGCGGGCAAGCCTGCGGCCTCAAGCTGTCCGTACAGCGTTTGAAGCTGAAGATCAATGGCAACGTCTGCACCAGATGCTAGGGGATTGCCTTGGTCATCGACCAATTCAGCGCCCACTCGTCTGGATAACTCAAGACCGATTTCGAGCATCCGGCCAAAGGCCATGGGGTTGGCCGGACTGCGTGGCACATCAAGTAACAAGGTCAACCGATCAATACCAGCCATACCAGCATCAAACGCCTCATTATCAGCACGCGAAAGCGTAAAGCACTCCAGGCCATGATCTCCGATCCAGGCCAGACGGCCTTCTTGCTCGATAAAGCACATCGCTTTGGCAGAATCGACCACGTCTTGAATAGGTCGTTGGGACGGTAGCAACAAGGTCAAACCCACCTGCGTATCCAGCGTTGCACAGGTGCTGTCAAGGCGCGCCGCACGATCCAAAACCTCGTGTTGCTCAGGGCCTTCAACACTCGCATCAAGCTTTTCAGCTAAGTCCTGTGCACTGCCCCACAGCTGAGACCATTCAATGGCCGTGATGGCACCGCTACGATTAGCCATCAAAACGGCAAGCTGTATGGCCACGTACTCAGTGTCCTCACCCAACTGCGTCACCAGCGAACCATCTGTGGTCTGAAGAAATAAGCGCACCGCTCGACGACCAGCACCGCGAAATGCTTGCAGGTGTTCCAGCAAAGCGCGACCCTGCGTGGGGGCCGAAAGATGCCATTCAATCACCACTTCAGTGACCGAGTCAGGCTCTTGAATGAGCGCACTCTGAGGAAGTTCACCAATTGGTGATGCGGCTGAGGCTGTTTTAGGTGCGGCAGGCTCTATACCCAAATGACTGAGCCCAAACCCCGGCTCTTTGCGAGCGTGGTCACCACCAGGCTCGCGCAACAAAGGATCGTCCTCAAGCACCGGCAAATGATCTTGCATCTTGAGCCGTGTGCGACGATCTTGCCACCAATTAAATCCAACGATGGCGGCGATAACAATGGCCCCAAGCACGATCAGGCTGATCTGCAACTCGCTCATGCCTTCTCCTTGAAAAAAACCTTGTTTAAGCCACTTCAGCCGTTAACTGTAGCGCTGAATCGATATCCACTGCAACGATACGTGAAACGCCCTGCTCTTGCATTGTCACGCCAATCAAATGGCGGGCCATTTGCATGGCAATTTTGTTGTGCGAAATGAAAAGAAACTGTGTTTGGTCACTCATGCCACTGACCAAATTAGCATAGCGCTCAGTGTTAGCATCATCAAGCGGCGCATCAACTTCGTCTAATAAACAAAACGGCGCAGGGTTCAGTTTAAACAACGCAAAAACCAAAGCCGTCGCAGTGAGCGCTTTTTCCCCGCCGGAAAGCAAATGAATGGTCGTATTGCGCTTACCAGGTGGCTGAGCCATGACCTGAACACCCGCATCTAAAATCTCTTCGCCAGTCATCACCAACTTGGCATCGCCACCACCGAAGAGCTTGGGGAATAGACGACCGAAGTGACCATTGACCTCATCGAACGTGGTTTGCAGCAGATCCCGAGTCTCGCGGTCGATTTTGTGAATGGCGTCCTCGAGGGTTTCGATCGCGCTTTGCAGATCATCGTACTGTGACTGCAAGAAGACCTGTCGCTCGCGGGCTGCAGCAAGCTCATCTAGCGCAGCCAAGTTGACCGCGCCCAAGGCCTCAATTTGCCGATTGGTGCGCTGCACCTCAGCTTGCAACCAACCAATCTTACGAAAGTCTTCGTTGCCCTGCGCTTCGATGGCTTTGGCCAAAGCAACACGATCCACTTGCTGTTCATCAAGTTGCTGTGCGAACTGCTCGGCTGACAGTCGAGCAGCCTGCTCTTGGAGCTGTAACTCAGTAATCACCTCACGCTGAGGCTGCAAAGCGCGTTCAAGCGATAAGCGTGCTTCATCGGCCTCTCGAAGCTGGGCCGCAAGCGCATCCATTTCGATGCGTAGACGGCCCAGTACTTCTTCTTTTTCTGTGCGCAAAACCAGAGCCTCTTGCAAACCGTTCTCGGGCGTCTGTGCGTCCAATGCACTCAATTCGTAAACCAGCGACTCAGATTCTGTTGCAGCCCGTGTTTGTTGTTCGTGGGCCAATTGCAAGTTGCGTTCAAGCTCAGCAATCCTCGCTTGGGTGCCGCGTTGGGCAAAGACGCCTTCCTGTTCAGCTCGCTCACGTTCACGCCATTGCTCGCGAATCTGATTGGCTTGGTTGGCCAATTGCTCGCCGGCCATCTCAGCCTCGGCAAATGCACCTTGTTGCTCAGCCAATTGCTCATCGAGCGTCGCGAAGGCCTCTTCGGCCTCATCACGCTGAGCCAAGAGTGCTTCTTGCTGACTGCGCAACTCGACCAGATCCTGGTCGAGTTGCGCCGATCGTTGTGTGCGCTGAAGCGTTTCTTGCTGCAATTTGGTGAAGGCCAGCTGCAACCCATGGGCACGTTGTGTCAATTCCGAGACGCGTTGACGCGCGGGAACAATGGCTGATGAGGCTTGTTGCCAAGCCACCTCAGCGCGTGTCGCATCGGCTTTGGCTTGATCGGTCATCAACTGATTGGCTTTGATCTCACGCTGCAGGTTTTCTATTTCTTGCTGACGCGCCAGCATGCCAGCCTGCTCTGAATCCGGAGCATAAAAACGCACAGAGTAAGCATCAACCAAGTGGCCGGCGGGCACGACCCAAGCCCCCCCTGCCGGCAACTCGCTGCGCTTGGCCATGGCATCAGCCAAGCTTTCAGCAATAAAAACCTGCCCCAACCAACCCTGCATCAGCGTTTTAAGCGCTGGTTCATTGGTTTGCACCAGAGAAGCCAGCGAGGTCAAGCCCGTAACCCCTGATGCAGCTGGCGCTGGCACGGGCAGCTGGAAGAAAGCCAAGCGCGCCGGTGGGCTGTCTTCTGCGAAGGCTTGTGCCCAAGACAGGTTACTGACTTCCACCCCCGTCATGCGCTCATTGAGAACAGCTTCAAGAGCGGACTCCCAACCTTGCGCCACATTTAACTTTTGCCACAATCGCGGCAACTGCCCCAACTCATGACTGGCTAACCAAGGCTCAAGCGTGCCCGATTTCTGCACATCTTCCTGGAGGCGCACCAACGCCGAGCGACGTGCTTCAAGTTGTGACAACGCTGTGGCTTGTGTTTGTGCTTGGTCTCGAGCGACGCTACGCTGCTCGTCGACCTGTGGTAAGGCGGCTTCAAGATCTGTCAGGACGGCCTGAGCTTCTTCGAGCAACTGATCGGCCGCTTGCTTATCGCCCGCCAGACGATCTAAAGCGCGAGGATCGGGCTCATCGAGTTCTTGACCCTGCGCTTGCAGGCGCTCTTCGCGCTGTTCAAGGGACTGGATTTGGCGCTGAGCATCCCCCAGACGCTGCGAGACAAGCGCCATGTTTTGTTCTAGTTTTGCCAATGCGCTGCGCATTTGATCGCGCTGGGCAGCCGCCTCACGAACCATTTGTTCAGCGGCAGGCAGTTGCGCTTGCACCGATTGGGCAGACTGTTGCGCCTGTTCCAGTGTAATGGCTTGTGCCTCGAGTGCGCCGCGCTCAACCTCTAACTGTTCGGTACAGTGCGCGATTTGTGCCTGCCACTCTTGCGCTTGCGCTTGCAGTTGGGTTTGGCGCGATAACAAACGCTGGCGAGCATCAACCAGGTGTCGAATTTCGGCCTCAAGGCTACTCACCTGGGCGTTCACCTCGTACAAGGCACCTTGCGCAGCATGAACCGCATCGCTTGATGCATAGTGAGCTTGTCGGCGCGTTTCAAGTTCGGCCTCAAGTTGTCGCAATTTAGCAGTGGCCTCTTCTAGGGCAGTCTGTGCTTGTTCTGTTTTCTGAAACAAGCGCGCTTTGTCGTCGTGCGCGGCTTGTTCTCGCCAATACCAAAGGGCGTGCTGCTTGAACTGACCCTCTTCTTGCCACTGGCGGTATTGGGCCGCCACCTGCGCCTGAGTCTCTAATTTGCCAAGTTGCGAGGTCAATTCCTGCAAAATATCATCGACGCGAACCAAGTTTTCTCGGGTGTCGTGCAGCCTGTTTTCTGTTTCTCGACGGCGCTCTTTATAACGCGACACGCCAGCGGCTTCCTCTAAGTAAACACGGAGTTCTTCGGGCCGAGCCTCGATCAATCGACTAATCATGCCTTGGCCAATAATCGCGTACCCACGGGCACCCAAGCCTGTACCCAAAAAAATGTCGTGTACGTCGCGCCGGCGAACCTGTTGGTTATTAACCAAGTAGCTGCTCGTGCCGTCACGGGTTAGCACTCGCCGCACGGAAATTTCGCTAAACGTACTCCACTGGCCCGCAGCCCGACCATCACTGTTATCAAAAACCAACTCGACCGATGCCCGACCAGACGGCTTTCTGTCGCTTGATCCGCTAAAAATCACATCCTGCATGGATTCACCGCGCAGTTCGGTGGCACGTGTTTCACCCAACACCCATTTGACAGCGTCAATGATGTTGGACTTACCACAGCCATTGGGTCCCACAATACCCACCAGCTGGCTGGGGGTTGGAATAACCGTGGGATCAACGAAGGACTTAAACCCAGCAAGTTTTATTTGTGTCAGGCGCACGTTTGCTCACAATGACAATTTTTTATCACTGAATAATAACGCACACCTGAAAAGCCTTAAGGCTATACTCAGCCGCAATCGGACTTGGGGATTTTTAGTGACACGGGGCTTTTATTTGGTCATGGCAGCACAAGCGTTGTCCTCTCTGGCTGACAACGCCCTGTTTATCGCTGCCATTGCGCTACTTCAAGAACTACACGGGCCCGATTGGATGGCGCCGATGATGAAATGGTGGTTCGCGGCCACCTACGTCTTTTTGGCTGCCTTCGTGGGCGCGTTTTCAGATGCATTTCCCAAGGGGCGCGTGATGTTCATCACCAATGCCGTCAAAATTCTAGGCTGCCTCATCATGTTTTGGTATGGCATTTTTGGTCTGTCTGAGGCTGGTCAGACCTACTTGGTGGTGGCCGCCTTTGCCTTGGTTGGCGTGGGTGCAGCCGCCTATTCGCCGGCCAAATACGGTATTGTGACCGAAATGTTACAACCCACGGACCTTGTCAAAGGCAATAGCTGGATTGAGGGGCTCACGGTCACCTCGATTATCTTGGGCACAGTACTCGGTGGCTTTTTGATTTCGCCCATGGCGTCCGACATCTTACTCAACCACCAGACTCTATCGCTATATGTTCGAACGCCAGCTGAAGCGGCGATCCTTTGTATTGCTTTCATTTACGCAGCAGCAGCAGCCTGCAATTTGCTCATACCAGTCACCGGCATCCAATACCCAAAGCAACACGCCAACCCCATTCGCTTGGTCAACGCATTCGCCGGCTATGTCCGTATTTTGTGGCGTGATCGGTTGGGTCAAGTTTCATTGGCCGTCACGACACTGTTTTGGGGCGCTGGCGCCACCCTACAACTCATTGTCATTGAATGGGGTCGCAGCCACCTCGGCTACCGGCTCGATCAGGCCTCCATTTTGATGGGGGTGACAGCCTTTGGCACGATTTTTGGGGCAGTTTTTGCCAGCCGTGTGCCGCTGCGCAAGGCGTTAAGCGTGCTGCCAATGGGCGTTTTTATGGGACTGATTGTCTTGGTGATGCCTTTGGTCAGCGACAAATGGGAGGTCTACAGCCTGCTTTTGTTGATTGGCGGGCTGTCGGGTTATTTCGTCGTCCCCATGAATGCCTTATTGCAGCACCGCGGCCACCTGTTGTTGTCTGCTGGCCATTCCATTGCTGTGCAAAACTTTAACGAGCAATTGAACATTTTGTTAATGCTCGGCACTTACACACTGATGCTAAGCCTTGATCTACCCATCAACACGATCATTGTCATCTTCGGTGTGTTGGTCGCCGTGCTGATGTTCTTGATCATTTTGTTCAGTCGGCACAACCTAAAAAAATACCCCGGTTTGATAAACGAGATCGGTAAGCAGGGGCACGGCACCGCGCTATAACTCAAAAAAACAAGCACCAGCCAGCACCTGGCATTTGAGCCAATGAAACGTTTCTTTCACGATTGGCGAAGATAGCGTCGTTAGCGTCTGACACACCACAGGCAGCGCCATTTGTCTCATGACGGCACGCATTGGTGTTGATCATGCAACCAGCGCTTTGAGCAAAGACTTTGAAAAGAAAGCCCTTTTAGACTTTGGGCGTGCGCTTAAGCAGTGGGCCCTAGAAAAAGTGCCGGAATCTGTTAATGCTCGACCCCACGTTTTGCATGGCACGGTATATCATGAAGTCTTAAAGGCGACCGATAAGTTATCGGTGGACGTGATTGTTTTGTCAGCCCACCGCCCGGCATTTAAAGATTACTTTTTGGGGCCAAACGCTGCCCGTATCGTTCGCCACGCCAAACAATCCGTCTACGTCGTTAGGAACTAATTGACATGTCAAACCACATTTTTGGGCGTTCTACCCGCGGGACACTCCCCACCGCTGTCAAAGGTGACGGCTGCTACCTGATTGACAGCAACGGCAAACGATACTTTGATGGCTCTGGTGGCGCAGCGGTTTCTTGCTTAGGGCACTCAGACCCCCACGTGCGGCAAGCCATTCACGATCAAATCGAGCAGCTGGACTTCGCGCACACGGGCTTTTTTACCACCGAACCCGCCGAGCGGCTAGCCGATCGACTGATTGAACGGGCACCAGCCGGTATCGACCGTGTCTATCTGGTTTCTGGTGGCTCAGAAGCGGTTGAAGCGGCGATCAAGTTGGCACGCCAGTACTTTTTAGAGATCGGCGAACCATCGCGCCATCGCGTGATTGCACGGCGCCAGAGCTATCACGGCAATACGTTAGGGGCCTTGGCTGCTGGCGGTAACGAATGGCGCCGCGCCCAATTTTCACCATTGTTGGTTGACACCACACACATCTCGCCATGCTTTGAGTACCGCGGCAAACGCGATGACGAAAGTCAACATGATTACGGTCAACGGGTTGCCAACGAACTTGAGCAAGAAATCCTAAGGCTTGGCCCTGACACTGTCATGGCCTTCATTGCCGAACCTGTTGTTGGAGCCACAACAGGTGCTGTGGCCGCCGTACCGGGCTACTACAAACGCATCCGTGAGATATGCGACCAGTACGGTGTGCTGCTGATTTTGGACGAAGTCATGTGCGGCATGGGCCGCACGGGCCATCTGTTTAGCATTGAGGCCGAAGGGATTACCGCTGACATGATCACCATTGCCAAAGGTCTTGGCGCGGGCTATCAGCCCATTGGTGCGTTACTGGCCAGCCAAAAAATCTACGATGCGGTTGATGCAGGTTCGGGCTTCTTTCAACACGGCCACACCTATCTCGGACACCCGGTTGCCGCGGCAGCTGCCAATGCGGTGCTGGATGTGATGCTTGAAAAGGATCTTTTGTCCAAAGTCCGCGAAAAAGGTGACAAGCTCGACGCAGCCCTTCGCGTGGCGCTGGCTGGCCATCCCAACATTGGTGACATCCGCGGCCGTGGCCTATTCCGTGGCATCGAGTTGGTTGCAGATCGTGCCACCAAAGCACCGTTTGACCCCGCATTGAAGTTACACGCCAAGGTCAAAGCGCAAGCCATGAACCATGGCCTACTTTGCTATCCCATGGGCGGCACCATTGACGGGCAACGCGGCGATCACATTCTTTTGGCGCCCCCCTTCATCATCGAAGACGAGCAGATTGATGAAGTGGTCAGCAAGCTGACAAGTGCAATTGAAGGGGCGCTAGCGAGCTTGGACTTGTCAACTAATCCTTCGGGCTCAAGAGCGCACGCACTCGCTTGAGGTCTTCCCAAGCGAGTCGCTTGTCTGTCGGGCGTCGTAGCAGATAGGCGGGGTGATAGGTCACGACCACCGGTGTGGGATTCTCACCAGGGGGCACAGTCTGTGACGCTAGGCGAAGTTTCTGAAGTGGTTCTTTGGTCTTGAGCAAAGCGTGAGCGGCAAAGCGTCCCATGGCCAACACCACGGTTGGTCGCAACAGTTCTATTTGTCTGAGCAGATAGGGTGCACACGCTTGAATTTCGTCATCGCGCGGATTGCGATTGGCGGGAGGACGGCACTTCACCACATTGGTAATGAACACTTGCTCAAACCGATCCAACTGAATCGCCTGGAGCATGTTCTCGAGCAATTGACCTGAGCGCCCAACAAAAGGGCGTCCCTCAATGTCCTCTTGTTCGCCAGGCGCTTCACCAACAATCAATACGCTCGGCTTGGCACTGCCTTCGCCAGCAACCGCATGCGTGCGTTGCTCGCACAAGCTGCAGGCTTGGCACACTCGAATCATCGCCTGCAATTGTTCCAAATCTTGTTGTTTGATGGACTCATCCGTGTGACCGGACTGCCGCGCAATGATGGGCACAGACGCTTGCGACCCAGCGCGTTTTTGGGGGTTTTTCAGCGCCTGAAGGGCTACTTTTAAGGCCGCTGGTGGCGGTGCCACTGGCGCTTGATCGATCGTCGTTGAGGGATTGACAGGCGCGGCTTGGACTTGGGTCACTTGCCTAGGCTCAGCCGATGGCGATTGTGAGGCCCCTTCTGTCACGATCCAAGGCACATTAACACCCATGGCTGAGAGCCAGGCATGTTGCGTGGCGGAAACTGGCACTTGCAATACAGGTTTGCGCGACACAGTCATGGGGGTGGTGGGTTTAACCATAGGGTTTTTTAAGTTTCGCTGATCCGTCGTGACATCACAATAGCATCCTCACGTTGGCCGTGGGCCGCAGGGTAATACCCTTTGCGCCGACCAATCTCGGTGAATGATTGCTGGGCGTAAAACGCCAGCGCACGGGTATTGGAAGGCCTGACTTCTAACAACACTCTACCCAAGGCCCACATTTCGGCATGGCGCTGAACCTGACTCAAAAGCATTGAGCCCACGCCAGCACGACGCGCATCACTGGCCACCGCGATCACCAAGACGTGCGCTTCCTCGATCGCTAACATCGCCACACAAAAGCCAATCAACTGGCCCTCGCGCCGAACAACCCAGGCGGGATAGTTCGCCGCCAATGCATCCTCAAAATGACGGCGACTCCAAGGAAAGGCCTGTGATTGCAACTCAAGCTCAACGACGGCTGACAAATCCTGGGCCGACATTGGCAAGACCAAGTCAGTGGCCATGGTCGCCACCTTGGGGTTCCCGCCTGAGCCTTGTTTTCTTTCTGCTGTGGTAAAGGCCACCTTATCGCGCAAGTACAGGGGCAAAGCACGCTCAGGCACGACGGTTTGTCCCGCTTGCCAACGGCTAAGTGCCACTGATGCAATGTGGCGCGCCATTGGTAGCGCCTCTTGATCGCGCCAAGTGATGGGCATGGCCTTCAAAGCAGCCAAGGCCTCACTGGGCAGACAACGAGAAACCACCTGCCACCCTTGCCCGACGAGCTCAGTCTCTTTTTGCGCGCCGACGGCACGGCGCCAATAGTAAAGACGTGGCGCAATAAAACGCTCAATATCAGCCGCAGCAATCAACATCGGGGACTGCAGCTCTTTTAAATCCGGCCCATACGCTGCAAAATAAATCTCATCCATCCGGGCATCTAAGGCTACCAGCGTCACGCGTGGTTGTTCCTGCACAAAACCTGCGGCCACTGCCAATAATGAATTAACCGGCACCAGTGGCAAATCTAGAGCGTAGGCAATCGACTGGGCGATGCTGCAGCCCAAACGAATCCCTGTGAACGCCCCCGGCCCCTGGCCAAAGGCCACTACCCCGAGGTCGTGGCGAGACAGGCGAGCCTTCGCCAAGACAGCGTCGATCAACGGCAGTACACTCTGAGCGTGGCCTGGCGTTCCCTGAACGCACTGCTCATGAACAAGAGCCGGTGATTCAGCGGGTTGTGCCAGCGCAATGCTACAAACTGGGGTGGAGGTTTCAATGGCCAGAATCGGTTTCATGGTCAGATTGTAATGAACCTTCCTCCCGGCCCGTCGTCATACCCAGACTGTCCACACTAAAAACGTTATTAAGATGATGTTGCAAACACAATCTAGTGCCAAACGCCGCTCGGGTGCCAACATTCTGGTGGTCGATGACGACCCCAGACTGCGAGACCTTTTGCGCCGATATTTGACCGAACAGGGCTTTCAGGTCTTCGCGGCAGAAGACGCTGTGTCCATGGACCGCGTTCGGGCTGTTGAACGACTGGACTTGATCGTGCTTGATGTGATGATGCCCGGCGAAGACGGCATGAGCATCTGCCGGCGCTTGCGACATGCCAATGACCAGACACCCATCATCATGTTGACCGCCAAAACCGAAGACATGGATCGCATCCGAGGTCTGGAGCTTGGTGCCGATGACTACGTGGCCAAACCCTTCAACCCGCGCGAACTTCTCGCTCGCGTTAACGCGGTGTTACGGCGCAACAAAACCATCGAACACCCTGCAGGCCCTAGCCATGAAAGTGAAATGGTTGCCTTTGGCCCCTTCGTTTTAAATTTATCTAAGCGCACGCTTCAACGCAATGGACAAGATGTGCCGATCACCACTGGTGAATTTGCGGTGTTGAAAGTTTTTGCTCGGCAACCCCGCGTGCCGCTCTCACGCGATAAGTTAATGGAATTGGCCAGAGGCCGAGAGTACGAGGCATTTGATCGTAGCCTAGATGTTCAGATCTCTCGGCTACGCAAACTGATTGAACCCAATCCCGCCAAACCGATTTATATCCAAACGGTTTGGGGGCTGGGCTACGTTTTTGTGCCGGATGACGACATCTGAGCCCCGGTTAGGTCTATTTGCCAGGACCTTTTTGTTGCTGTCACTGCTGATGCTCGCGAGCCTTGGTGCCTGGCTGCACGTTTTTTACACCCTGGAACTCGAACCTCGAGCCGAACGCGCCGCGACCCAAGTGATTCGCTCAGTCGAACTCAGCCGCACCGCATTAACGACCATCTCAAACGATCAACGTGGCGCCCTGGTTCGTGCCCTTGACGATCAACCTGATATCCGGCTGCGCCTGGCTGACGCCAACGACACCGTTATCGAACTGCCTAAAGAACAGTATTGGCAAGCTGTGCTTGCACAAATTCGCCTCAAACTGGGTAACCAAACGCAAGTTGCTGCGGTTCTGGACCAAGAGGCCGGCCTTTGGGTTCGGTTTCAAGCCAGTAGGCAAGACTACTGGTTGGGTTTGGACATCGATCGAGCCAACCTTGCGACCGGCCCCGAATGGGTCAGTTGGGTGGCCGCCGCCGCCCTCCTGTCATTGATTGGCGCTGCCGTGGCAGTCGGCTACATGAACCGACCCTTGGCTCGGTTGGCCAGAGCGGCACAACAATTGTCTAGGGGGCAGACGCCAAACCCATTGCCCGAGACCGGCGCCATTGAAATAAGAGAACTGAACGCGAGCTTTAATCGCATGGTCACCGAACTTGAAAACGCCCAAAACGACCGAAATTTGATGCTAGCTGGTATCTCTCATGACCTGCGCACGCCACTGGCTCGCATGCGTCTTGAAATCGAAATGAGCACCATGACCGAGGAGCAACGCTGGGCGATTGATCAAGATTTGTCGCAGGTTGATCGAACCATTGGCCAATTGTTGGAATATGCTCGGCCCGCCAGAAAACCACCGAGTCGCTCCATTAACCTGGTCGACGTGGCCCAGGACATCGTCCACCAAGAACAGTCCCATCAAAGCCAAGTCGGCTTGACGTTTAGCGTCAAAGCGCGTGGTGGCACTTACTGTTTGATTGACCAGCAAGATTTTGCGCGCTGCCTGCTGAACTTAATTGAAAACGCCCGTCGTTATGGCGCAACCAAACAGCGTGATAGTGTCATTGAAGTGGTGGTGCAAGCGCGTAACAATCGACTCCACATCGACGTGCGTGACCGTGGCCCAGGCATTGCGCCTGCGGACATTGCACGCCTGATGCGACCCTTTTCAAGGGGCGACGCTGCGCGCACCGGCGGCACAGGGGCTGGGCTTGGGCTGTCGATTATCGAACGTCTCGTGAGCCCTGCCGGTGGAAGGCTGCGGCTGCTGCAGCGTGAGGGCGGCGGCCTGACAGCCCGCTTGGACTTACCGCGCGCGCGACGCACAGCAAAGACAACCGAGCCAAGCTCAGGTCAGCGCTGAGACGCCTTGAAGCAGAACCACCGCCGTCACTGCGATCCCCTCTTGCCGCCCCAAAAAGCCAAGCGACTCATTGGTTTTGCCTTTGATGTTGATCACGGCTTGCTGCACACCCAAATCTTGGGCGATGTTCTCTATCATCGCCGCGACGTGCGGTGCGATCTTTGGCGCTTGCGCATGAATGGTTGCATCGAGATTCACCACAACCCAATTTGCCTTTTGAACCAAGGCGTAAGCGTGTCGCAACAGCACCCGACTGTCAGCACCCGCAAAGGCTGGATCCGTGTCTGGGAAATGCCGACCAATATCACCCAAACCAGCCGCGCCGAGCAATGCGTCAGTGATGGCATGTAGCAAGGCATCAGCATCAGAGTGACCCAGCAAACCATGGGTATGGGCAATCGTGACACCACCCAAGATCAAAGGACGATTGGGCACCAACTGATGCACATCAAACCCTTGCCCGACACGGATTGCTAATGTGTTTACAGCCATCTTTGTACCCCTTCAAAATCTTCTGGCCAAGTAATTTTATGGTTACTCCAGGCGCCTTGAACAAGCAATGGATCATCGCCCGCCCACTCCATCGCACTGGCCTCGTCAGTGACCGGATGCCCCGCCGCAATGGCGCCAGCAAGGGCTTGGCGCAGAAGACTCACCTGAAACATTTGTGGTGTCTGTGCCAGCCAAATACGCTCTCGGGCCAGCGTTTGCTGCACGCGCGGGTCTATTTCATGCTCATGCGCCAGTTTGACAGTATCTGTTGCCTGCAAAGCCAAGAGCCCACCCCGATTGGCGTTTAAGCAAGCGTCTATCAAACGGCTGAGTGCGTCTAGGGGTAGGCCCGGGCGCGCGGCGTCGTGCACGAGAACCCAGTCGTCTGCCTCAAAGAAATCTTGCGCCAATGTTTGCAAGACAGTCTGCGCACGCGTGACCCCTGCGCTCGGTGACACGATCACCCGAGGCTGCTGATCAAACAAAGCGCTTGCCTGCGTGTCGTTGGGTTGTACCCCAACCACCACCCGTTCAATACGGGGATCAGCCAAGAGGCGCTGTACGGTCCAGACAATCATCGGCTTTGACTTGATCAGCCGATACTGTTTGGGTGCTTGATCCCCATCACTGAGGGCGCGAGCCCCGACCCCACCGGCTGGTACCAGCGCAATTAATCGACGCCCTGCAGTGGTATTGGGGTTCACTGGTTCGGTTTTTAGGGTTTGGGCAGCAGATGTCATCTCAAGATTTTATAATCATCGTTTAATCCATGCCTAATCTTATGTCCTCTGTCGCAAATCCTGACGCCAAATCGCTTATCTCGCGCCTGAAACCAGGCCACAGACACGCTCAGACTTACCCGCCTGGGTCGGCCGCTGCTTGGCTTTTGGCTGATTTGGCGACACATGCCAAGCAATTGGTGTTGATTCTGACAGCCGATCCCTTGCAAGCACAGCGCTTGGCCCATGAAATAGGGCTGGTCAACCCAAGCCTTAGAGTAAGAATGTTGCCCGACTGGGAAACCCTACCTTATGACGGTTTCTCACCCCACCAAGACCTGATTTCAGAACGGCTGCGCACTTTGCATGCCTTGCAACTCAACGAGGTTGACGTGCTGACAGTGCCCATCACAACGGCGCTCTATCGCTTGGCCCCACCGAGTTTCTTGGCCGCTTACACCTTTTCTTTCCAACAAAAAGACAAACTTAATGAGGCCGCTCTGCGTGATCAGTTGGTGCTAGCCAACTACACCCACGTGACACAAGTCACGGTGCCTGGAGAGTTCTGTATCAGGGGCGGCTTGATTGATCTCTTCCCCATGGGCTCAGTACTGCCCTACCGGCTTGACCTGTTTGACGACGAAATCGAGTCCATCAAGACCTTTGATGTCGACACCCAACGCAGCCTCTATCCCGTGCCAGAAGTTCAGTTGCTGCCTGGACGCGAATTTCCCATGGATGAAACCGCTCGCAATCGCTTCAGATCGACCTTTCGAGACCGCTTTGAAGGTGATCCTTCGCGCGCTTTGCCTTATCGTGACATGGGTAACGGCATCGCGTTTGCCGGGGTTGAGTACTACTTGCCCCTGTTCTTTGACGAGACCGCCACACTCTTTGACTACTTGCCTACTCAAGCGATATGCGTCACCGATGGTGACCTTCAGTCTGCCATTGTTCGGTTTTGGGATGACACAAAAAGTCGCTATCAATTTTTAAAAAGCGATGCCGAACGGCCCGTGCTACCCCCTGACTCTTTGTTTCTGCAAACTGAGCAGTTGTTTGACCACATCAAAGGATTTGCCCGCTTAGCGCTCACGCCACCAAGCGAAGCGACAGCGGTTTGCGACAAACAGGCGCTGGCTTATCAAGCAGTACCTGATGTTGGCGTTAATCGGCGTGCTGACGATCCCCTGCAGAAGCTGCGCGAATGTTTGGCAAATCGGGCGCCCAAGCAACGGGTGGCGCTTTGCGCTGACTCGCACGGCAGGCGTGAGACGATCACGCAAATGCTGGCCGAACATGGCATTCATCCAGACAGTCCGATTGAGTCCCTTCAAGACTTTCTGGTATCCGATTCGCTGTTTTCTATCGTTGTCGCCCCCTTTGATGCGGGGTTCATCTCCGTTGCCGACCGCTTAATCTTGCTCACCGAGGGCGATCTCTACCCCGGTCACGCCGGGCCTTCGCGGCGCACACAAAAAGAAAAGGGACGTACCAGCGACGTTCACGCCATGGTGCGCGATCTCGCTGAGTTACGGGCGGGCGACGCAATCGTGCATGCGCAGCACGGCGTTGGGCGTTACTTGGGTCTTTTGAACATGGACCTCGGTGATGGTGAGATGGAGTTTTTACATCTCGAGTACGCCGGTCAAAGCAAACTTTATGTCCCCGTCTCGCAACTGCACGTCATTGGTCGCTATAGCGGTGCTGACCACGAAACAGCACCGTTACATCAGCTCGGATCGGGCCAGTGGGAAAAGGCCCGTAAAAAAGCCGCCAAACAAGTCAGGGATACTGCTGCCGAACTGCTGGACTTGTACGCCAAGCGTGCAGCCAGAGAAGGGCATGCTTTTAAATTACCTGTCGGTGACTATGAGCTGTTTGCTGAGGGTTTTGGCTTTGAAGAAACGCCCGATCAGGCCGCGGCCATTGCGGCCGTGATTGAAGACATGACCGCTGGACGGCCGATGGATCGTCTGGTTTGCGGGGACGTGGGTTTCGGTAAAACAGAAGTCGCGCTGCGGGCGGCTTTTATGGCCGTCTCTAATGGCAAACAAGTCGCTTTGCTTTGCCCCACCACCTTGCTGGCCGAACAACACGCCCTAACCTTTGCCGATCGTTTTGCCGATTGGCCCGTCAAAATCGCCGAACTATCACGCTTTCAATCAGGCAAAGAAATCACCAAAGCCTTGGCAGGCATCAATGACGGCACTGTCGATATTGTGATTGGTACGCACAAAGTCTTGTCAAAGGATGTGCAATTCAAACGCATTGGCTTGGTCGTGATCGATGAGGAGCACCGCTTTGGCGTTCGCCAAAAAGAAGCCTTAAAAGCTTTGCGTGCCGAGGTCGACGTCTTAACGCTCACGGCCACCCCCATTCCGCGCACACTGGGTATGTCGCTCGAAGGTTTGCGCGATTTTTCAATTATTGCAACCGCGCCTCAAAAGCGATTGGCCATCAAGACCTTTGTGCGTCGCGAAGACAACAGTGCCATTCGAGAAGCGCTATTGCGCGAACTCAAGCGTGGCGGACAAGTCTATTTCTTACACAACGAGGTACAAACCATTCAAAACCGCCTTGCGCGCCTCGAAGAACTGGTACCAGAGGCGCGGATTGCGGTGGCCCACGGCCAAATGGGTGAGCGTGAACTTGAGCAAGTGATGAAAGACTTTTACCAACAGCGCTTTAACGTGTTGCTGTGTACGACGATCATTGAAACGGGCATCGATGTTTCAACGGCCAACACCATCATCATTCATCGCGCTGATAAGTTTGGACTGGCTCAATTGCACCAACTGCGTGGGCGGGTTGGACGCTCTCATCATCAGGCCTATGCCTACTTGCTAACCCCAGGTGAAGAGGCGATGACCAAGCAAGCCAAAAAGCGCCTTGAAGCGATTCAAGCGATGGAAGAACTGGGCTCTGGTTTCTTTTTGGCCATGCATGACCTTGAAATTCGAGGCACGGGTGAAGTCTTAGGCGAGTCACAGTCCGGCAATATCCAGGAAATTGGCTTCTCGATGTACAACGACATGCTCAATGAGGCTGTCAGGGCACTGAAAGCCGGTGAGGAACCAGATTTAGAAGCACCGTTTGCCATCGGCTGTGAAGTCAACCTGCACACGCCAGCGTTACTGCCGAGTGACTACTGCCCAGACATCAATGCCCGACTCGGCATTTACAAACGCTTATCAAACACCCTTGAAATTGATGACTTGATCATCATTCAAGAAGAACTGGTTGACCGTTTTGGTAAATTACCGCCAGCCGCACAAGCGTTGCTAGCGACTCATCGTTTACGCATCAACGCCGCACCGCTGGGCATTCAAAAAATTGACGCCACCGACGAACAAACTTTGATCCACTTCAAGCCCACCACCACGGTAGAACCCTTACAACTGATCGACTTGGTGCAATCGCGCAAAAATGTGCGATTTTCTGGGCCAGATAAAATTCGCATTGACATCAACCACACTGACCTCAAGGCGCGCACTGATGCCATACGCGCTGTGCTCAAAGAGCTTAGCCCCAGTAAACAAACCACAGAAGGTAACGCATGACCACTCACCTGATCTTGCAATCACCAGGACTTGATTTGGCTTTGATCGACCAAACCGCCGCACTTTGTGAGGCCAATGGCACCCAATGGATCAGCAAGTCAGCAGCCCGATTGATGGATGTTCAGTCTGACGCGAATACTCGGGCAACGATTGCTTCATGGGCTGAAAACAAACACCTGGATGTGGCCTTTGTACAAGCCCAAGCGCGCCTAGACGCCTGCAAGGTCTTGGTCATGGACATGGATTCGACACTCATCAATATCGAGTGTATTGACGAAATTGCCGCCTATGCTGGCCTGAAGGCTGAAGTGGCCGCGATTACCGAGCGATCCATGCGCGGCGAGATCACCGAGTTTTCAGACAGTTTAAAACTACGCGTGGGTTACCTGAAAGGTCTATCAAGCCGTGCGTTGGAAGCGGTTTATTCTGAACGCTTGGCGCTTAACCCAGGCGCTGAAAAGCTGATCAACACGGCCAAACAAGCCGGCTTGAAGACCTTACTGGTTTCGGGCGGTTTTACTTTTTTCACCGAACGATTAAAAGAAAAACTGGGGTTAGATGCCGCCCATGCCAACACACTTGATATTGACACCCATGGCAATCTGACTGGCCAAGTCTCGGGACGTATTATCGATGCACAGGGCAAAGCAGACATATTGGCTGAGTTTGCAAACGCATATGGTGCCAGTGCGGATCAAATCATTGCGGTTGGCGATGGCGCCAATGACCTAAAAATGATGGCCATGGCCTATTACAGTGTGGCTTATCGTGCGAAACCCGTGGTCAGGGCACAGGCCAATTTCGCTTTGAATGTGACCCCGCTTGATGGCATTTTGAATTGGTTTGGTGATGTTTAATTTTTTAGCAGGTAGCGGTAAACGAAACCTGGAAAGCCAAGCACCATGAAAATACAAAGGTTGATGACGTAGAATTCCCAACCTCGGGGAAAGGGGTTGACCAATGCCGTCTCAAACGCATAAGCAACCAAGCCCACAATGAAATACCAGGCCAACAACTCACCCACAATCACGAAGGGTGGCTTGATCGTGAAACGCTTTAATGGCACCAATGCCATCAACCGTTCATTTAAAAACGGCAGGTTTGCCATGGCGAAGGCCAAAGCGATCAACAACCAAACGGCAACACTCTGATTGAACATCGACCCTACTCTCTAAAGAAAAGAGCTTCGTATCACACTCAAGCAAAGCGCAATGAGGCCGCCAGGTAGCAAGCCGAGCACAATAATGAGCCCCACGTTCAACGACAATATTGTCGCTGAGCCAACCGATAGATTATTGACCACTCTATCGGGTGAAGGTTCATCGAAATAAACAACCTTGACGACTCGTAGGTAGTAAAAAGCGCCAATGAGTGCAAACATCACCGCCAAAACAGCCAGCCAAACCATGCCAGCATCAACAACCGCTTGCAACACCATCAGCTTGGCGTAGAAGCCCACGAGCGGCGGAATACCCGCCAATGAAAACATCAAAACCAACAAAACACCGGCAACGACGGGGTTGCGCTTGTTCAAGCCTTTTAAATCTTCAATGTTTTCACATTCAAAACCCTCGTGCGACAACAGCAAAATGATACCGAAGGTGCCCAGTGAGGTCAGCACGTAGGTGATGATGTAGAACAGTGAGGCCCCGTAGGCTGCTTCGTCTGTTGCCACCACCCCGTCAACAGATCCAGACGCCAGGCCTAGAAACACAAAACCCATGTGACCGATGGTTGAATACGCCAACATCCGTTTGAAGTTGGTCTGCATGATGGCTGTCAAATTACCCACGATGAGTGATAGCACCCCCAAAATCATCAACATGGGTTGCCAATCAAACGTCAAATCACCCAGCGCTGTCACCAAAAGCCGCATGGTGATCGCAAACGCCGCAATCTTTGGGGCCGCTGACAAGACCAAGGTGACTGCCGTTGGTGCGCCCGCATAAACATCGGGTATCCACATGTGAAACGGCACCGCACCGAGCTTGAACGCCAGACCAGACACCAAAAACACCAGACCAAATACCAGTGCCATTTTCATGTCAGTACCCGCGGCAATTCGCTCACTGATAACAGTCAGGTCCAATGACCCTGTTGCGCCATAAATCATTGACATGCCGTATAGCAAGAAACCCGAGGCCAATGAACCCAAGACAAAAAACTTCATGGCGGCCTCTGTTGCTTGCGCATGATCACGACGGATCGCAACCAAGGCATACATGGCCAAGGACATCAGCTCAAGCCCAAGATAGATGGTCAGCAAATTGCCCGCTGAAATCATGACCATTTGCCCAAGCAAAGCGAACAAGATCAACACATAGATTTCACCACCGCGGAGCATGTCGCGGCTTTGGATGTATTCTCGCCCGTAAACCAAAGTCAATAGCACGGCAAGATAAGACACGATTTTCAGAAGATGGGAGAAGCTATCTGCCACCATCAAACCGAAAAAGCTGGTGCCATTGACCCCAGCCGACCACTGCCACCAAGAAAGCGCTGTCAGCACAAGTAATGTTGCAATCGACAACACATACGTCACTGTCCGTTTGGGGTCTTTGCTGAATGCATCGAACAGCAAAATGGCAATGCCCGCCACGAGAAGAACGATCTCGGGAAGTATTAACGAAAAGTTATATTGAGAATCCATCATGGCAGCTTACAGTTTTGAGATAGCGATGTGGTCTAACAGTGCCTGAACAGACACGTGCATCACATCGGTAAAGGGTTTGGGGTAAATGCCCATGAAGAGCACCATGACAGCCATCAAACCCAGCACAAGAAACTCTCGCCCATTAATGTCCTTAAGCTTGTTGACCTCATCATTGGCAACGGGTCCAAACAGCACTCTTTTGACCATCCAAAGCGTGTAAGACGCGCCAAGGATCAAAGCAAGGGCGGCCAGTAAGCCGATCCAAAAGTTGTACTGAACCGCGCCTAGTATCACCATGAATTCGCCAACAAAACCGCTCGTGCCTGGCAAACCGGCATTGGCCATGGCGAACAACACGAAAAAGGTTGCAAACTTAGGCATACGGTTAATCACCCCACCAAAAGAGGCAATCTCGTGGGTGTGCATCCGGTCATACAAGACGCCAATACAAAGGAACATGGCAGCGGCAACGAAACCGTGCGAGATCATTTGTACGATGCCGCCCTCGAAACCGATGAAATTGAAGATAAAGAATCCCAGCGACACAAAACCCATGTGTGCGATCGAAGAATAAGCCACCAGCTTTTTCATGTCTTTTTGCATCATCGCCACAAAGCCGATGTATATCACCGCAATCAAAGACAAGGTGATCATCAACCACGCCAGACTTTGCGAAGCGTCAGGCGTGATTGGCAGTGAAAACCGCAAAAAGCCGTAGGCACCCAGTTTAAGCATGATGGCAGCCAACACCACCGAGCCACCGGTCGGGGCCTCTGGGTGAGCGTCAGGCAACCATGTGTGCACCGGCCACATCGGAATCTTGACCGCAAATGCCGCCAGCAAGGCTAAGAAGACAAGCACCTGTGCTTCGTAGCCGATCTGAAGCTGATGCCAATCCAAAATACTGAAGCTGCCCGAAGCACGCCATAGGTAAATAAACGCCACCAAGGTCAACAACGAACCCAACAAGGTGTATAAGAAGAACTTGAAGGCGGCGTAAACACGGTTCGGACCACCCCAGACACCAATGATGATGTACATCGGTATCAGGGTCGCTTCAAAAAAGACGTAGAAGAGCAAACCATCTAGCGTTGAAAACACCCCGATGAGCAGTCCGGACATGATCAAAAAAGCCGCCATGTACTGTGCCACACGGAAAGTAATCACTTGCCAACCCGCCATCACCACAATCACCGTGATGAAGGCTGTCAAAATCACAAACCAAAGCGATATACCGTCAATACCCAAGTGGTAGTTCGCACCCAGGGTTGCAATCCACACGCTCTTCTCTACAAACTGATAACTCGCTGTGCTGATATCAAACCCGGTGTAAAGCGGGATAGTCACCAGAAAACCCAAAAGCGCTGCGCCCAAGGCCAACCAGCGGGTCAGTTCTGGCCGCTCGTCACGACCCACCAACAACAAAAGCAGACCGGCCATAATCGGCACGAAGATCGACAGCGTGAGCCATGGGATAGAAGAGGAAACGATCTCGCCAGCCATCATTGATGTACCAAAATAATGTAAGAAATCAATGCCATCAAACCGATGATCATTGCAAAAGCGTAGTGATAAATGAAACCGGACTGAACCCGACGGGCCACCGCGGCAAATGCACCAACAACCTTGGCCGAACCGTTCACACCAATGCCGTCAATGATCCCCTCATCACCCTTGATCCATAAGAAGCGCCCTAACTTTCGGGCCGCCGGTGCAATCACCGACTCGTTAAGCCAATCAAAGTAGTACTTGTGATCAAGCACGGGTTGCAAGAAAGACAATGCCTTTTTGATTTTGGCTGGCATGGCCGTGTTGTGCACGTAGCAGTACCAAGCAACCACACCGCCAGCCAAAGCGGCATAGAAAGGCACCGTCACAAAGGCATGCAAGCCATAAGCCCACCAACCATCCCACTTGGCCGCCAGCTCGCGCATGGCATCGTGGCCTTGATGCTGCACCGAATTGAGGTAAGTGAAGAAATCGCCAAATAGCAGCGGATTCACAAAAATGGCACCCGCAATCAGCGAAGGAATAGCCAGCAGAACCAGGGGCAAGGTTACCACCCAAGGCGACTCATGCGGTTTACCGTGATGCGCTTCATGTCCTTCTTCAACAGGGGCCTGGTCGTAGCGCTCTTCACCATGAAACACAACAAAGAAGACCCGGAACGTATAGAGTGAGGTCACAAAGGCTCCAATCACCACACAGATGTATGCAAAGCTCGAGCCCCAGACCGTGGCAAAGCCTGCCGCTTCAATAATGTGCTCTTTTGAGTAAAAGCCTGCTGTGAAAGGAAAGGCTGATAAGGCCAAGCCGCCCATTAAGAAAGTGATGTACGTGATGGGCATGTACTTGCGTAAACCACCCATGTAACGAATGTCTTGGTTGTGATGGACGGCCATGATGACTGAACCCGCTGCCAAGAACAGCAACGCTTTGAAGAATGCATGCGTCATCATGTGGAAGATACCCACAGAAAAGGCCGATGCACCGAGTGCCACTGTCATGTAACCGAGCTGTGACAAAGTTGAGTAGGCGATCACGCGCTTGATGTCGTTTTGCACCACGCCCAAGATGCCCAAGAACAAGGCCCCAAAACCACCCACCACGATCATCAGCGAGAGGGCAACGTCTGAAAACTCAAACAAGGGTGAAAACCGTGCCACCATGTAGATACCAGCGGTCACCATGGTCGCGGCATGAATCAACGCCGAAATGGGTGTGGGGCCTTCCATGGAATCGGGTAGCCAAGAGTGCAAGGGCGCTTGCGCCGATTTACTCATGGCGCCGATGAATAAACACACACAAGCCACGGTCAGCAGCATCCAGTCCGTGCCTGGCAATGTCACGGTCGCGAGCTGATCAGCTTGGCTCAATACTTCACCAAAGTTCATGCTGTTGGTGTAGGCAAAAAGCAATCCAATGCCCAAGACGAAACCAAAGTCACCCACTCGATTGATCAAAAACGCCTTCAAGTTGGCAAACACCGCGGTTGGGCGGGTGTAGTAAAAACCGATCAAAAGATATGACACCAAACCAACCGCTTCCCAACCAAAGAACAACTGGAGCATGTTGTTGGCCATCACCAACATCAACATTGAAAAGGTGAACAACGACAGGTAGGAGAAAAAGCGTTCGTAACCCTCATCCTCTGCCATGTAACCGATGCTGTAGATGTGCACCATCAAGGACACCAGTGTGACCACGGTCATCATTAAGGCTGAGAGCGGGTCAATCAAAAAGCCAATTTCGAAGACAACACTGCCGACCATGCTCCAGACGTACAAGGTGCCATCAAAGGTATTGCCTTGGCTCACGTTATACAGAACATAAATGGAACAGATGGCCGAAAGCGTAACTAACGTAATCGTGATGCGATGGGCCATGAAACGGCTGATGGGTCGGCCCAAGAAACCGGTGCCAAACAAGCCAACAAGGACGGCACCCAAAAGTGGCGCAAATGCGATAACAAGATAGATTAAAGGTACATTAGTAGGCATAAGTCACTGTCTTCCGGTCAGCCTTTGAGGCGGTCAAGATCATCAACGTTAATGGAGCTGATGTTGCGAAACAGAAGCACCAAAATCGCCAGGCCAATTGCCGCTTCTGCCGCGGCAACCGTGAGGATAAAGAAAACGAACACCTGTCCGGCGGCATCACCCGACCACGTTGAGAAGGCCACAAAATTCATGTTGACCGCCAGAAGCATCAACTCAATCGACATGAGTAATACGATGAGGTTGCGACGGTTCAAAAAAATACCGAATATGCCGATCGCAAACAATATGGCGCCTAGCACCAAGAAATGCGGGAGAGTAAGTTCCATTATGACGGCTCGTCTGTTTTTTGGTTCACAGGCGCCTGCGATGGCAAATCTAAGATTCTCACCCGATCACGGGCTTTGACTCGCACGGCCTCACCGGCATTGTTGTAACGAACGTCCTTACGGTTACGCATGGTCAACGTGATGGCAGCAATCATACCGACCAACAAAAGCACGGCACCGACTTCGACCGCAAAGGCGTAGTCTCGATACATCAACTCGCCAAGCACCTTGGTGTTGTTGTAATCGTCACCCATGCGGGCAGCGGGTCCGACCTCACCCCATGACTGCATCAACACGAACGACATTTGAACCACCATCACCAGACCGATGGTAAGGCCCATGGGCAAGTAAGTGCGTAAGCCTGCTCGCAGCGCTTCCATTTTGACGTCGAGCATCATCACCACAAAAAGGAACAGCACCATGACCGCACCCACGTAAACCAGCACCAACAACAGGGCCAAAAACTCAGCACCGAGCAACATCCAAATCATCGCCGCATTGGAAAATGCCAGGATCAAAAATAAGACCGCAGTCACAGGGCTCTTGGCAGTGATAACCCTAAAGGCAGCAACCACCAGTACGGTCGCTAAGATGTAGAAAAGGATCGTGGTAAAAGTCATAGGGATCTTTTTAGTGATGACGACAGGTTTTAGCGGAACGGTGCGTCAGCAGCCCGGCTGCGAGCAATGTCTTCTTCGTATTTATCGCCGACAGCCAACAACATGTCTTTGGTGAAGTACAAATCGCCGCGCTTCTCACCATGGTATTCATGGATATGTGTTTCAACGATTGAATCAACCGGGCAGCTTTCCTCGCAGAAACCACAAAAAATACATTTGGTCAGGTCGATGTCATAGCGTGTGGTGCGGCGGGTGCCATCGTCACGCAACGCTGACTCAATGGTGATGGCCATGGCGGGACAGACAGCCTCACACAGCTTACACGCAATACAACGCTCTTCGCCATTGGGGTAGCGACGCAAGGCATGCAAGCCACGAAACCGCGGCGACATGGGTGTTTTTTCATGTGGATAGCGCAATGTCACCTTGCGCTTAAAAAAATACTTACCGGTTAATTTCATGCCCTTCAGTAACTCAATGAGCATCAAACTACCAAAAAAATCCTTGATCGCTTCCATCACTTGCCTCGTTTGACTGTGTTGCTGTCAGTTAGCGCTCAGTTCCAAATATTCCAAGGGGTTTGCATCCAAATGGCCACAACCACCAACCAAACTCCCGTCAGGGGGATAAAAATTTTCCAGCCCAAACGCATGATCTGATCGTAGCGATAGCGCGGGAATGACGCCCGGAACCAGATAAACAATGACACCACCAAGAAGGTCTTGATGCCCAACCATAACCAGCCCGGAATCCAATGAAGGATGGCAATATCCACCGGGGGGGCCCAGCCACCCAAGAACATGATGGAAGCTAAACATGACAACAAAATCATGTTGGCGTATTCGCCCAAGAAGAAAAGCGCAAACGCCATGCCGGAGTATTCGACCATGTGCCCGGCCACAATCTCTGACTCACCCTCAACCACGTCGAAGGGATGGCGGTTGGTCTCGGCCACAGCAGAAATCACGTAAATCACAAAAAGTGGCAACAGTGGCAGCCAATTCCAGGACATGAACGTCAAACCCATGTCGGCAAACCAACCCCGGTTTTGAACGTTGACGATTTCAGACATGTTCATACTGCCTGACACCAAAACCACAGCCACCAACACAAAGCCGATCGCCAACTCGTATGAAATCATTTGCGCTGACGCGCGCATGGCAGCCAAAAAAGCGTACTTTGAGTTCGATGCCCAACCCGCAACGATAACGCCATAGACGCCAATTGAGGTGATCGCCATCACGTAAAGCAAGCCCGCGTTGACGTTGGCCAGCACATATTCAGGGCCAAATGGAATAACAGCCCAGGCGGCCAAAGCAGGCATGAGCGTGACCACCGGCGCCAAAATAAACAAGATCTTGTTGGCTTGGCTGGGAATGATAACTTCTTTGGTCAAAAGCTTTAAGGCGTCAGCGTAAGGCTGCAAAATCCCGTAACCGACGCGATTGGGCCCGCGACGCACATGCATGGCACCAATCATCTTACGTTCCCAGTAGGTTAATTGGGCCACACACAGCATGATTGGCACGGCAATGGCGATGATTTTGACGAGTGTCCAAACCACAAGCCAAGCTGTTGGTCCAAGTAATCCGACACCATGACTTTCAATAGTCTCTAAAAACGACATCAGCCTTGCTCCAACTGCAGGGTTTGATGCGCAGCGCCAAGGGCTGCGGTCTGTTCAAAGCCCACTGGTACGCGCACGCAGTCGCGTGCCAGTGTCCCATCGGTTTGGACCAACAAAGTAACCTCACCGCTGGCAGACGCCAAACGAATCGACTGTGCGGGTTGCAACCCGAGTTTGGCCATCGTCTCGGGGTGCAGCCGAGCCACCGGCAACTTCGAGGCCTTGGCCAATTGTAGCGAAGCCGCCCGGCGCACGATGGCATCTGTTCGGTAAATCGGCACATCGGCCACCCGCTCTAAACCGTGAGTTTTGTCCGCTGCGGTAAGTGAGCGCCCGAGGCTCGCGTTAATGTGGTTACTGAGTCTGGATGACACACCACCGGCCAAAACGGCATCACGCACCGCTTCAGAAGATTCTTCCTCAAAATCAGCCAAGTTCAGTAAGTTACCCAACACTCGGAGCACTTTCCAACCAGGTCGGCTTTGGCCAAAAGCGGCAACCGTGCCTTTGAAACTTTGCGCCAATCCCTCTGCGTTGACAAAGGTGCCTGATGTTTCTGTGAATGGGCCGATGGGCAACAACACATTGGCCCAATCTTGGGCTGTGCCTTTATAAGCGGATAAAGCCACGTTGAATTTGGCTGACTGGAGCGTTTTAACGGCATCTTGGCCAAAGCTCGTGTCCAAAGCCGGCTCTAGATGGACCGTGACGAAGGCCGACAGGCCTTGAGTCAACATCTGCGCCGTGTTCAGGCCCTTCGAACCAGGAATTGCCCGAGCCAAATAAGCACCGAGTGTATTGGCGCCTGCGGTCAGAAAACCGAAAGTGGCATGGCAATGAGCGGCAATCCACTGGGCGTTGGCGGCAATGGTGCTGGCATCTGGGGCATGCACGGCTGCATTACCGAGCCAAACAGCGACTTTCTCACCCGAAGCCAAGCCCTGAGCGATTTTTTGAGAGGTTTCTGTTGGCACGACCCCGTCGAATTCAGGCGGCACTGCCACTGATTTAATCATTGCAATCGCAACGGCCACTTGCGCCAAAGCGTCAGCCAAGCCTGAGGGCGCTACCGTCATCCGAGCCTTCAAAGGCATCAGTGGGTCATCAGCAGCGGTATCGATGGCACTGATTTGGGTGCCATGCTTAGCGGCCTGGCGAAGGCGCTGAGTCATCAAAGGATGATCAGCCCGCAGATAAGCACCAACCACCAATACGCGGTCACAACTGGCCATCTGCGCCACTGGCATACCGAGCCAAGGCGTGCTCGTCACGGCTTTGTCCCACTCAGTGTCAAGCATTCGAGCCCGTGCATCAATGTTGGGTGAACCCAGACCACGCAAGACTCTCTCTAAAAGTGACAATTCCTCGAGTGTGGTGCCTTCAGTGGCTAGCGCGCCGATCTGATGAGCGCCCTCTTCCTCTTTGATGCGCTTAAGCCCTTGAGCGGCAGCCTGCAAAGCGTCTGACCAACTCGCTGTGCGCCACTGCCCATCGTCTCCTTTGACCATGGGCTCGGTAAGCCGATCAACGTGAAGACCTTCGTATGAGAAGCGGTCCCGATCCGAGATCCAGCATTCATTGACGTCATCGTTTTCAAAAGGAACCGTGCGCATCACTTCATTGTTTTTAACTTGGACCACAAGGTTGGCGCCAAGACTGTCGTGTGGTGACACGGTTTTGCGGCGTGCCAGTTCCCAAGTCCGGGCCTGATAACGAAACGGCTTAGAGGTGAGAGCACCCACAGGACAAATGTCAATCATGTTGCCCGAAAGCTCTGAGTCGATCGAACGCCCCACAAAGGTGGTGATCTCAGAATGCTCGCCGCGGTTAAGCATGCCAAGCTCCATGACACCAGCGATTTCCTGACCAAACCGAACGCAACGGGTGCAATGTATGCAGCGCGCCATTTCCTCGGCTGACACCAACGGACCCATGTCCTTATGAAAAACAACGCGTTTTTCTTCCTCGTAACGCGAGGCAGAACCGCCGTAACCCACCGCCAAGTCTTGCAGCTGACATTCGCCACCTTGGTCGCAAATGGGGCAATCGAGGGGGTGGTTGATGAGCAGAAACTCCATGACTGCTTTTTGAGCGGCCACGGCTTTGTCTGAACAGGTCAAAACAACCATGCCGTTGGTGGCTGGCGTGGCGCAGGCAGGCAGCGCTTTGGGCGCTTTTTCCACTTCAACCAAACACATGCGGCAATTGGCCGCAATTGAGAGCTTCTTGTGATAACAAAAATGCGGCACATAGACCCCGAGCTTGTGCGCCGCATGCATCACCATGCTGCCCTCGGGCACTTCGACCGTCTTGCCGTCGATGGTTAGTTCAACCATATTGAATCCAAAATCAGAGGTAAGGAGCAACAACACATCGTTTGTTTTCGATGTGATACGCAAATTCATCGCGGTAGTGTTTTAAAAATCCACGCACCGGCATTGCCGCCGCATCCCCAAGGGCACAAATGGTACGGCCCATGATGTTGCCGGCGACAGAGTCTAACAAGTCCAAGTCTTCAGGCCGACCCTTACCGTGCTCGATGCGATCGACCATCCGATAAAGCCAACCCGTTCCCTCACGGCACGGCGTACACTGGCCACAGCTTTCTTCGTAATAAAAATACGACAACCGCAGCAACGACTTAACCATGCAACGGGTGTCGTTCATCACAATGACTGCGCCAGAGCCCAACATTGAACCGGCTTTGGCGATCGCATCATAATCCATGGTGGTGTCCATCATGATGTGCCCCGGTATCACGGGTGCACTTGACCCACCTGGAATAACAGCTTTAAGCGGGCTGCCATCACGCATGCCGCCAGCCAATTCCAATAACTTAGAGAACGGTGTGCCAAGTGGCACTTCGTAGTTTCCGGGCCGTGCGACATCGCCTGACACCGAAAACAACTTGGTGCCCCCGTTATTGGGGATACCAATGTCTAGGTAGGCTTGACCACCATTTCGAATGATCCAAGGCACGGCTGCAAACGTTTCGGTGTTGTTAATCGTCGTGGGCTTGCCGTACAAACCAAAACTCGCTGGGAATGGGGGCTTAAAACGAGGCTGTCCCTTTTTACCTTCGAGTGACTCGAGCAACGCGGTCTCTTCACCACAGATATAGGCGCCATAGCCATGAAAAGCATGAAGCTGAAAACTGAATTCAGAACCAAGAATCTTCTCACCCAAAAACCCAGCCGCACGCGCCTCTTCCAAGGCTTCTTCAAAGCGGTCATAAACCTCAAAAATCTCGCCGTGGATATAGTTGTAACCCACTGAAATACCCATGGCGTATGCTGCGATGGCCATGCCCTCGATCACGATGTGCGGGTTCAAGCGCAAAATATCGCGATCTTTAAACGTGCCCGGCTCACCTTCGTCAGAGTTGCAGACCAAGTACTTTTGGCCCGGAAACGATCGGGGCATAAAGCTCCACTTCAGCCCCGTCGGAAATCCCGCACCACCGCGGCCACGCAGACCCGATGCTTTGAGCTCAGCAATCACGTCCTCTTGAGACATACCCGAGGACAGAATTTTCTTAAGCGCGTCGTAGCCACCGCGCTTGACGTAATCGTCTAATCGCCAGTTATTGCCATCGAGGCCCGCCACAATTTGTGGCGACAAGTGACGGTCATGCAAACACATGGATGTTTGCAAATCCAAACCTGGGTTGAAATCCAAACCTTGCGAATACTTTTCTAGGACGGTAGACAGTGACATGCTCAAACCCCCTTGAATGAAGACAAATCAGACAACATTTCATCAATGCGCGACGCATCCATGCGCACACACATGTGTTTGTTGTTCACCAATAACACTGGCGAGTCACCACAGGCACCCATACACTCGCCTTCGACCAAACTGAACTGGCCATCCGCTGTGGTTTGCCCAAAACCAATACCGAGTTTTTGCTTTAAGTAATCGGCTGTCTTCTCACCGTCTCGCAATGCACAAGGTAAGTTGGTACAGACGGTTAACTTGACGCGCCCAATCGGCTTGACATCAAACATGTTGTAGAAAGTTGCCACTTCTTGCACCAAGATCGGCGGTTGCGCCAAATACTGGGCGACGTCCTCAATAACTTCGGTTGATACCCATCCTTTTTCGTCTTGAGCAATGGCCAAAGCAGCCATGATGGCCGATTGCTGATAATCGGCCGGGTACTTGGCTACTTCCTTGTCAATCTTTCTATAGGCGTGTTCTGAAAGCAACATGATCCGCGTGTATCCGTTTGATTCGTGCAAGTCGTTAGCGATCAATTTCGCCAAACACAATATCCTGGGTTCCAATAATTGTGACCGCATCGGCCAACATGTGGCCGCGCGTCATCTCATCTAGCGTCTGTAAATGCGCAAAACCCGGTGCCCTGATTTTTAAGCGATAAGGCTTGTTCGCACCATCAGACACCAAATAGATACCGAACTCCCCTTTGGGATGCTCAATGGCGCTGTATACCTGCCCTTCCGGCACATGAAAACCTTCGGTAAAGAGCTTAAAGTGATGAATCAGCTCTTCCATGTTGGTCTTCATGTCGGTGCGGTGGGGTGGGGTGACCTTGTGGTTGTCGAGCATCACAGGGCCAGGGTTGTTACGCAACCACGCCACGCATTGACGAATAATGCGGTTGCTTTCACGCATTTCGGCGACGCGAACAAGGTAGCGGTCGTATGAGTCACCGTTGACACCCACTGGAATATCAAACGACAGTCGGTCATAAACTTCGTAGGGTTGCATCTTGCGCAAATCCCAAGCAACGCCTGAGCCGCGCAACATCGGGCCAGTCATGCCAAGTGCTTTGGCACGCTCGGGGTCAACGACGCCAACACCAACTAGGCGTTGCTTCCAAATCCGGTTATCGGTCAGTAATGTCTCGTACTCGTCAACGCACGTTGGAAAGCGGTTGGTGAAGTCTTCGATAAAGTCCAGCAACGATCCCGATCGAGCCTCGTTCATCGTGTTGACTTCTTTGGCGCCACGATAGTCGCTTGTTTTGCCGAACTGCGGCATGTGGTCAGGCAAGTCGCGATAGACGCCACCAGGCCGGTAATAAGCCGCATGCATGCGGGCGCCAGAAACCGCTTCATAGCAATCCATGAGGTCTTCTCGCTCACGAAAAGCATACAAAAAGACCGCCATGGCGCCCACGTCTAGCGCGTGCGAGCCCAGCGACATCAAGTGGTTTAAGACACGGGTGATTTCATCAAACATCACTCGGATGTATTGTGCGCGCACCGGTGGGGTGACACCCATGAGTTTTTCAATCGCCATGACATAAGCATGCTCATTGCACATCATCGAAACGTAGTCGAGTCGGTCCATGTAAGGCAGCGCTTGAAGATAGGTACGCTGCTCAGCCAGCTTTTCAGTGGCGCGGTGCAAAAGACCGATGTGCGGATCAGCGCGCTGAATCACTTCACCATCAAGTTCGAGAACCAGGCGAAGGACACCATGGGCCGCCGGGTGCTGCGGCCCAAAGTTCAGTGTGTAGTTTTTGATCTCAGCCATGATTAACGCCCCATTCCATATCCATCTTCACGCACAACACGCGGAATCACTTCTCGGGGATCAATGGTGACGGGCTGATACACCACGCGACCCTGCTCAGGGTCATAGCGCATTTCAACATTACCGTAGACCGGAAAATCTTTGCGAAACGGATGGCCGATAAAACCATAATCGGTCAGTATCCGTCTGAGATCAGGATGGCCCTCAAACACAATGCCAAACAAATCAAACGCTTCACGTTCGTACCAATTGGCGCTGGGCCAAACACTGGTTAACGATGGCAGCACTGGAAACTCATTGTCGGTTACCCAAACGCGAACACGCAGACGCCAGTTGTGTTGGATCGACATCAAATGAATGACCACGGCGTAGCGTGCAGGAAAATCAGGTCGATTGGCTTCGGGTTGTGCTTCTTTACCCACCGCATATGTCAAATAGTCAACGCCACACAAATCCAAGCATTGCTCAAAACGCAGACCAGGCGCGTCGCGCAGTGTTTCGCAAGCTGACACCCATTGATCCATTGAAACCGTTAGCGTCAACTCGTCATACGCCAAAAGCAGCTCAGCTTCTTGGCCGAATGTCTCAAATAAGGTCTGCTGCAGATTCGTAAGTCTTGACATGGCATTAACCTAAAATTTTTTGTTACAACCGTATTTGACTGTCGCCACAAGGCGCAATAGAAATCCTATTAACGCAGTGCATTAGCAGTAGCATTCCATTAGCGGGCAATGGTATTGGTTAAGCGAATTTTGTTTTGCATTTGTAGTAAACCGTAGACCAAGGCCTCGGCCGTGGGCGGACAGCCTGGCACATACACATCAACGGGCACAATCCGGTCGCAACCCCGAACCACTGAGTAAGAGTAGTGGTAATAACCACCGCCGTTGGCACAGGACCCCATGGACAGCACCCAGCGGGGCTCCGGCATTTGGTCGTAAACCTTGCGCAAAGCCGGTGCCATTTTGTTGCAGAGCGTGCCCGCCACAATCATCAAATCGGATTGACGTGGGCTGGGACGAAAAATAATTCCAAATTGATCTAGGTCGTATCGAGCCGCACCGGCATGCATCATTTCCACCGCACAACAGGCCAATCCAAACGTCATGGGCCACATCGAGCCGGTTTTGGCCCAATTGATCACCTTGTCAGCGTTGGTTGTGACAAATCCTTCTTTGAGAATACCGTCAATTGCCATGTCTTAATAGCCGTTTTTTGCTCAGCGGACAATCGGTCCGCACCATACCAACCGTTGCTGTATTACTCCCAGTCCAACGCCCCTTTTTTCCATTCGTAAACAAAACCAACCGCCAAAATCACCAAAAATATCATCGCCGTGGTGAAACCCACCAACCCTAGCGACTCGTTGGCCATGGCCCAAGGAAAAAGAAAGGCGATTTCGAGGTCAAAAAGAATAAACAGAATCGCCACCAAGTAGTAGCGAACATCGAATTTCATCCGCGAGTCACCAAAAGCCTCAAATCCACACTCGTAAGGGGAGAGCTTTTGCTCATCAGGGCGACTTGGCCCAAGCAGTGATCCAGCGGTTATTAGCGCAAACCCCATGAGGGAACCCACGATAATGAACAGTAATACCGGGAAATATTGTTCTAAGTTCATTGACTAGACTCAGCATTGGTACAAACCCCGTAATTGTAGCACTGCTACCCATAACGCCCGCCTGAAAACCCACAGTCATTTCTAGGGCAAAACACAGAAAAAAATCAACCAAAGCCTAACCCGTTCAAAATCTAACCTCGTCAGTCCCATGCCCTAAGCAACACCGATTGATTTAAAGCAAAAACATCCAAAAATCAAACAACCACGACCCAAACAAACCATACAGAAATCAGCAAGCAACGTTTCAATAACCTTCATGCATTCACAAAAGCACACTTTTTGAAAGGAGACTACAGTTCAAAGTCAAAACCAGATCAGATGAGCAACAAAAAAGCCCCCGAGGGGGGCTTTTTTGTTAGAAAGCATTTCAACCAATGGTTAAAAAAACTTTCAACCGGCTTTTTTTAGAACAAGTGAACAATACCGGCACCAACTGCGTTTACGTCGAGGCCATCAACCATGCCGTAGTTTGATGCATATGAGTAAGAACCGTATAAGCTCGTACGCTTTGACAAACTATAAGTATAGACGATACCAGCATTGGTCATGGTGTCTGTGGCTGGACGGTCGAAATTGCCAGATGGACTCATCTGAGAAACGCTAAACAACACCTTGCCAGCTGCTCCAACTGGTGCACTTAAACCAGCCATCCACTGATTGGTACGACCATCGCCAACTCCAGAAGCTATACCAACGGCTCCGAAATTGGTAGTGGCACCGCCGGTGGTTAATCCACCAACAGCGGCTGCACCACCAGAGATGATGCCGTCAATGTTTTGACCGTATGCAGCATGCAACTTAACCACTTTTAGGTCATATGTACCACCGAGCACCCAATTCTTGGGTTTCTTATTGTTATTGAGAGTACTTGTGCTGTTAGGCATAATTGTGGAGTAAAGCGCACCTACAACCACTGGACCGTTAGCGTAACGTAAACCAATTTGTCCAAAACGGTTTTTGTTTGATGTTCCAAATGTTGCCGAAGTAATATTCGCAGTTGCGCCTGTAGTCGTATTGATAGAAGTAACGGTACCCATATCGAATGAGTAAGAAGCACCGAGTCTTAAGCCGCTAATAGTAGGTGACAAATACTTGATTTGGTTATTGACGTTCGTTGAAAACGTACCAAATGCAACTTCGGCAGAGCCAGGCGCAAACGCGGTACCCAACGGGCTAATGCCAGATAGAATTTCTGAACCAGCTGTAAAATCTTTACCAAATTGGATCGAACCCCAAGCTGTGCTTGAAACGCTTAAGGCTGAAATACGTGTTGACAGACCACCTGTGGTTGTTGATAAGCCTTGCTCAAATTTAAAACTAACTTTCAACCCACCGCCAAGATCTTCAACACCTTTTAAACCGTACAAGGACCCACCAGGCGCATAGCCATCAGCAATCGAAAATTGATTACGAGTGCCCGAGGTAACCCCCAAACTTGTGGCTGCTTTGTCACTGAGTTTGACGTTTTGATAAACCATTGCGGGGGCCAAACGACCGTACAAGGTCACGGTGTTTTGTGCAACGGCTGCACCGGTGAAGCTGGCCATCATGGCAGCAACGAGTAGAGTCTTTTTCATTCTAGAAATCTCCAATGATATTGAGTGATAAGAGCGTCGTGCACCTAAGTGATGACTAATGCCCCACTAACTCCGGTAAAGGAAGTTGTAGTTATTGCATCAAATTTCGGGCGCCTTGGCTATAGAAGCTTGGTTTACCTGCCTCATTTCGGGAAATTGTGTTGGTCACACACAACACACAAGGCTTTGTTGGGCTATCTCAACACCGCGCACACCCAATCGGGAGCCGCACCAGAGCTCAATCTTTCTTAAATCAGGCCTCGGCAAACCAGTGTTGTATTTCAGCCCGATCGCGTGATTTGACCATCGCTAGCCTCAGCAGCACCCTGGCTTTGGCAGGTGTCAAGGTGAAAGCTGCCACCGTGCCAAATTGCGCATCTTTGACTGATGGGCGCACGACACCTTGCCAAACCCGCGTTGAACGCACAAAACAAACGTTCGCTGCTAAAGCCAGGCGGGCCCCTTCGCTGGCTTGCGGCGACAGGCTGCCGTGGCCGGTGGCTGCCAGCACAATGCCTTCAGATACTTCAATGGCAGCACGGTACTGATGTAAACCAGCACCCTGATGGTCATAAATAATGTCCACCGGCGGCAATTGATCCGTCTCAAACGACCTTTTGAACGGACTCTGTGCTGTGTGAAACGTCACCAAAGCACTTTGAAACTGCACCCAGTGCCCAAAAACCAGGCCAAGATACCCAAACTCCGTCGGTGCAAAGGCATCCACGCCATTGGCGTGAGCTTTCGTCACATGCCGGGCAGAGGCAATCCGATCATTCATCACCACCATCACCCCTTTCGCTTTTGCATCGGGATGGCTGGCAACAACCACCGCATGAAAAAGGTTCAGGGGCCCGTCAGCACTCATCGCCGAAGCTGGGCGCATCGCACCAACCATCACCACGGGCTTGTCAGTATCGAGCGTCAAATGTAGATAAAAAGCTGTTTCTTCTAACGTATCGGTGCCATGAGTGATGACGACACCATCAATATCGTCGCGATCGCAGAACCTTTGGACGGAACGCGCAATTTCTAAAAGTGTTTGGTCACCGATCTGATGACTTTTGACATTACAGATCTGTTCAAACTCAAACTTGGCCAACCCAGCCAAATCAGGGACAGCAGTTACGAGGTCCTCAACTGCTGCGCAAACTTGATAATCGGCCAATTGCGTACTGTCAGCGGCAGTTGATGCGATAGTACCGCCCGTGGCCACCACCGCAATGCGGGGTATGCGCTGTGTGTTTGCCATGTTTGTCTCCAACGGCGAATCGGCCTAACAAAGAAAAGTGAGTAAGAGAGAGGGGAGTAACTTAGAGGATTAAGAAACCAGGACAGACTGTATGGATTTGATTTGTTGTTTTGGGCTGCAGAGGCCTATCGTTTCAGAACGATGCAAAATGTCGCAAGCATCTTAAAAACAGCTGCCGAAGGACAGCTTATCCAAGATGCCATCACCCATCACAACATTCAGCACCGGTTCTCGGATTTTTGACTCTAAAGTCTTCAATAAAGCTGATGATGTTGCTGTGACGCAGTAAAGCGCCTTATTTTGGTGCCGACGGCGAGACTCGAACTCGCACAGCTTTCGCCACTACCCCCTCAAGATAGCGTGTCTACCAATTCCACCACGTCGGCCAAATCACAAGACCAGCATTCTATCACTGTATCTACTGACTCGTACCTGTGCTCGAAGGCACCACCGGTACCTCCCCCGCGCTCGGGATCGAGGATGGCACACCACCACTGGGCACACGACTACCTGGCGCAGTCGGTACGGACTGATTGGGCTGAAAGCTATCCATGATGCCCGTGTCTTCTTGCAACTGACCCGTGGTAGCCATGTAAGCCAGCCCTAGGGTCGTGACAAAGAAAACCACCGCAGCCCATTTGGTCGCGCGCGATAGAAAGTTAGCCGCGCCAGTGGCACCAAACAGACTACCGGCAGAACCGCTGCCAAAGGCAGAACCCATGTCAGCGCCCTTACCCTGCTGAAGGAGCACCAGCACGATGATGGTGAATGATGCAACGATTTGCACACCCAGCAGAAACGTGAACCCCGTTGACATAATCAATACACTCCAGAAACCAAAATTGTCATAGGTTGCGCGGCTTTACGTTCACTCGCCGGCAACCCGCTAAAAAAAATTAAACACACATCAACTCGCAATCGCCAAAAAATCAGTGGCCACCAATGAGGCCCCACCGATCAAACCACCGTCGATGTCTGGCATCGCAAACAGGGTCTTGGCGTTGTCCGGCTTGACACTGCCACCATATAAAACTGGCGTGTGATCTGAACTGGGCAATAACCGCCTAATTACCGCGTGAATGTCTTGCGCCTGTTGCGCACTAGCGGTGCGACCTGTGCCAATGGCCCAGACCGGCTCGTAAGCCACCACCAAGCGCATCACCGCTTCAGCGCCTAACGCCAACACAGGGGCGAGCTGGCGCTTGATAACCGCCTCGGCCAGACCCGCGTCACGCTCTTGCAAAGATTCACCCACACAAACCACCGGCGTCAACCCAGCATTCAAAGCAGCCAGCGCCTTTTGCGCCACCACCGCATCAGACTCGGCATGCAAAGTCCGACGCTCCGAGTGGCCCACTAAAACCCAGCGGCAACCAAAATCCGTCAACATGCCCGCACCAATCTCGCCAGTGAATGCACCTTTGGTGTGAACACTCACATCTTGAGCACCCCATTGAACAGGTGTGCCTGACAATCGCTCGCAGGCTTGCGCCAAATAAGGCGAAGGCACACAGACAACTAGTTGCGCACTGGTGGCTAAGCTCGCAGCACCCATCACAATGTCGTTTAACAACTGATTGTTAAACGACATTGAACCGTTCATCTTCCAATTGCCCATGACAAGGCATTGGCTACGGGCAATCAGCGGCGCAGTGATCTGCTTGGTGTCGGTCATGTTGATATTCAACGGAGCAAGGTCAAATCAAAGATTCTTGGATAACCTATTATTGTAGCGCGTCTTATACGGTCATGATAATTTTGCCAATTTGCTCGCCCGCTTCCATCATGGCGTGTCCTTTGGCGGCCTCTTCAAGTGGCAGGGTGGCATAAATGATCGGCTTAATTTTGCCGCTCGACAGCAAAGGCCAAACCTGGGCTTGCAACTTTTTTGCAATCTCGCCTTTAAAAGCGACTGGACGTGGCCTTAAGGTTGAGCCCGTGATCGTCAGACGGCGGCGCATCAATTCGCTTGAGTTAAACGACGACTTGGTCCCGCCTAACGTCGCAATGATGACGATTCGACCATCATCGGCCAAGCATTTGATGTCGCGACCAATGTAGTCTCCCGCCACCATATCAAGGATCACATCAACACCTTGGTTGCTGGTCAAAACTTTCATTTCTTCAACAAAATCTTGGGTTTTGTAATTGATACCCTTAACCGCACCGAGTGCCTCGACTGCTTTGACCCGCTCATCACTACCCACGGTTGCAAAAACGCGATGACCCAGGGCCGTTGCCAGCTGAATCGCTGTTGTGCCAATGCCACTGGCCCCGCCATGCACGAGAAGCGTTTCATCACCACTCAAACCACCACGGTCAAAAACATTGCTCCAAACCGTAAAGTAGGTTTCAGGCAACCCAGCCGCTTCAATCAAACTCAGACCCGCTGGAATCGGCATACATTGCGCTGCTGGCGCCACGCAATATTCAGCATAGCCACCACCGGCAACCAAGGCACACACTTGATCACCCACTTTAAAAGCTGATCCTGCAACATCACCGCCAATAATTTCACCTGAAACCTCCAGGCCCGGAATATCAGAAGCTCCCGGCGGCGGCGCATAGTTGCCTAACCGTTGGAAAACGTCTGGACGATTAATACCGGCTGCCGCCACTTTAATCAGCACCTCGCCAGCGGCCGGAACAGGCTCTGGCCGCTCACCGAGCACCAACACATCAGGGGCACCAGGTTCTTTGATTTCAATCACGCGCATGGGTTGCTTCCTCAGAATTTATGTCTCTAAATGGTTTATTATGCTGGCTTGGATATCTAATGACAGCATCTAATGTATCAAAGGAAGCGTGGCCGAGTGGTTTAAGGCACCGGTCTTGAAAACCGGCGAGGGTTCGCGCCCTCCGTGAGTTCGAATCTCACCGCTTCCGCCAGTTTGTCAACGAACAAGCGCCTTTCGGGGCGTTTTTTATTTATACCCATGTTTTTACCCATGTATGAGCCGATGGTTAGGCAGACATATTCGAATTCCACGCACCGTAGGCCATATTTAGTGAAACGGTAACCAATGGTATGGACGCCCCTACCTGATGCTTTGGCATCAGAGTGCCTTAAAGTGGGGGTGTTAACTCAAACACTACGCTACAAGAGGGCGATCACCATGAAGATTACGACAGTTGGCATTGATCTGTAAACGACCGGCCAACTCACCTTGATGGTTAGCCTGCGGCGTGTTCGAGATGGGGTAGTGGCGCTGAATCGTCAGCTGGTTCGGCGACTTCAGGCTTCCAGTTGTGTGGAAGCAATTCGTCGATGCGGCTGTTGGGATGCGTCGGCAGCCGCGTGAGGATGTCTTTCAAGTACGCATACGGATCATGGCCATTGAGCTTGGCTGTTTGGATCAATGTCATGACTGCAGCCGCGCGCTCCCCTGCACGCAGGGACCCGGCAAACAGCCACGCCTTTCTGCCCTGAGCAACTGGGCGAATTCGATTCTCTATGTGGTTGTTATCGATGGCAACGCGACCATCATCGACATAGCGCGCGAGCGCATCCCATCGTTTGAGCGAATAGTCCAATGCCTTGGCGATGGCTGTGCCGTTGGTGGCGCGTTGGCGCTGCAGTGTGAGCCACTGCCTGTAGCGATTCATGATGGGTTTGGCTTTGGTTTGACGTATTCGCCATCGCTCATCGGGCCCCATCGATTCGGTTTGTCGTTCAACCTCGTAGAGTCGCCCGATGATGACCAAGGCTTGGGCTGCGATCTCGCTACCGTTTGATTGGTGTAGGTCATAGAACTTGCGTCTGGCGTGTGCCATGTGGTCGGCGACAATTAGGATGACCGCCGTATTGCCTCACAAAGAAATGTTACTTGTGAAGTTATAACCCACTTGGCTGGGTTTCACTCCACAGTGGCCCCCGAGGGGGGCCACTGTGGAGTGGCCGGCCGGTTCAACTGCTGCGTCACCATAGATCAACTTTTTAGCTCGTTCATTGCGCCACTTTTTCAATTTTCGTTGCAGGGTTCGTAGTTGGGTTTGAGCACCGTATAGTTGCGGCACATCCGTTGCTAGCTTAGCCATGATTAGTTTGGCACTCAAGCTCGGGGCATCCTCATGCCATTGGCAGACCAATGGCCAAACTTGTGCAAACGGGTCAGCACGCGTTCGCCATGTGCGCTTGCCAGTTGCAGGCTTTCTGTGTGTCGGTCGAGCCTCACCAGCCTGCTATGCTGTGGACAGATCATTCAGGAAGTCGTTGACATCCGGAACTGGTTTGTTGGCCGATACGTCATTGCGTGAACTTAATTCAGCTATCCGTTGCTGGATTGATCGAATGTCATGAAGCAGCTGCACCGGGTCGAGTGAGTCCCGATGCTGGCGCAGCTTCTCTTTGGTGGCATCATCGATTTTTGGCGATGCCAGCACTCGATCGCAAGGCGTCATAGGCGGGTGGTACTTCTTGATCACCTTGGTTCCTTCACGCCTCTTCGATTTGAGCTTAAAGGATGGTTGAAAGAAATTGATGTGCAATCGGGATACTGCGTATAACTCGTTGAGCGTAGCGAGCGCTTTATGTCCGCTCAAACGACCGTAGCCCACTAGCCGTCGCACGATGGCGCCGTTTTTCTGTTCGACCCAGGCTTGGTCCTTCTTCTTGTATGCCCTCGATCGTGTGAACTCAATGCCGCTGTCCTTGCAGAACTCGACAACGGTGTCGTTCATGAAGGCACTGTCATTGTCAGTGTCCAGACCAAGAACGGGATCGGCAACTCCGCCTTGACCCGCTCATATGCCTCAACGATCAGCGTTTGGTTTCGGGTCAACAAGGCCATGCATTCTGTCCACGCTGTGGCAATGTCAGTCATAACCAGCGAATGGACGTAGAACCCGTCGTATTTGGGGCCACCACAGTGCTCCACCATGTCGCTTTCAAAGAAGCCAGGGGGCGGGTCATTCCAATCATTGAATGTGCGTACC
>CALBEY010000133.1 GCA_937888805.1 uncultured Burkholderiaceae bacterium | reverse complement strand
GTTTGCTCACGCCAGCTTTGATGTGGTGGTTGTGCAAAGAGCCACGCCGCTCGAGCGCATCGAGCGCCTCAGCAACATCGTCGCCATCATTTGAATCGCCCCGGATTTAGAGGAGGCGGGTTGGTTAAAGTACTTCGCTTTCCAGAACCTCAAACTGTTTTTGCCTGTCGTAGTTCTGTTCAGCTTCAGCTGGTGGAATATAGCCGATTGAGCTTAACAGGCGTTTGTTGTTGAACCAAGCCACCCATTCCAGGGTGGCCATCTCCACGGCAGCCTTTGTCTTCCATGGGCCTCGGTGGTGAATCAGTTCAGTCTTGTAAAGTCCATTAATGGTCTCAGCCAATGCATTGTCATAGCTATCTCCAGTTGTGCCCACAGAGGCTTTAATGCCTGCTTCAACCAATCGGTCTGTATATCGGATTGAGAGGTATTGAGAACCCCGATCGCTGTGATGAACCAGTTCTTTATCATCGCCTGTCTTGCGGGCATAGATAGCCTGCTCCAGTGCATCGAGCACAAAGTCTGAAGTCATTGAACTGCTCATGCGCCAACCCACGATACGACATGCAAACACGTCTACAACGAATGCAACATAGACCCATCCTTGCCAGGTCGACACGTAGGTGAAATCAGCTACCCACAGACGGTTAGGTCGGTCGGCATGAAACTGCCGTTTCACCAGATCCAGTGGACACAGCGCTTTGTCACCCGGCACTGTTGTTCTGACCACCTTGCCGCGGCGCACACCGTGCATGCCATGCAAAGCCATCAGACGCTCGACCGTGCAGCGGGCAACGGTGTGACCTTGCCGACCCATTTCACGCCAGACCTTACGCGCCCCGTACACCCGGAAGTTAACGTTCCAAGTGTCTTTAATGATCGGCAACAATTGCTCATCGCGTTTCGCTCGTTGACTGCGAAGCGCTGGGTTTTTTATCTGGGCAGCATGTCGCCAGTAGGCTGATGGGGCGACCTGCAAAACCCTGCAGATCGGCTCGACCCCATAGTCAGACCGGTATCGATCGATAAATGCGTTTATTTCAGCTTGCGGTCGAGCTCCGCCTGAGCGAAAAAAGCGCTAGCCAATTTCAAAATCTCATTGGCACGCCGTAATTCCTTAACTTCACGCTCTAGCGCTTTAACACGCTCATGCTCATCGGTTGTGACACCTGCTCGCTTGCCGCTGTTGACCTCTGCACGCTTGACCCACTCAAGCAGCGTTGACGGGATGCAGCCAATCTTGGGCGCTATTGATTCAACCGTGGCCCAAAGCGATGGGTACTCGCTTCGATGCTCCTGCACCATGCGCACGGCACGTTCACGGACTTCTGGGGCAAACTTCGTTGATTTCTTCATGGCTTCATTCTCTCAGGAATTGAAGCCTCCTC
>CALBEY010000132.1 GCA_937888805.1 uncultured Burkholderiaceae bacterium | reverse complement strand
TGGTCGAACGTGTGATAAGTAACCTTCTTGACAACGCCTTCATCCACGGCCAGCCACCCGTTCGGTTGACCGTAGGCACCAAGGAAAACCGCGTATGTATCGAGGTTGAAGACGATGGCCCCGGCATCGCACCCGATAGGGAGCAAGCCCTGCTGCAAGCCTTCGCGCGTGGTGATGCAAGCCGCGGGTATCCGGGTCTGGGTTTAGGGCTTTCGATTGTTCAGCGGGTGGCGCAACGACTGGGCGGTGGCGTTGCCTTTCACCGCTCAACCGATGGAACACGGAACGTCGTGCGTGTTGATTGGCCGATGGGCTGAAAGGCAAATGTTTACCACCTGACGCGTGAGAGTCGTTAAGGGTTCGAATACCTGACCCCACCAAAAACAGAGGGTCTGAAAACTGAGCGAGTTAGTTAAACAATCTCTTCTGAGCCGCCAGTGAATCGGCCCAGGCTTTGAGGAGGGGGGGCCTGCGGGCAATACTTTACGACCCCGAAAAAAGCACCATCGTCAAAAGTTTTGACGGGTCGATTCAGTCCTACACTTCGGCTTGTGAAACATTTTGACCATTGGGGTCGTTTAGTGGTTGCGATTTTGGTGGTGGTCTGATTTTAAAAGCGTAAAAAGTACCAAACCAAGAAAGCCTCCCAGTATTTGCGCGACCACAAAAGCTGGAACGTCAAATGGTGCGATACCTGCAAATGTGTTGCTGAACATGCGACCGAACGCAGCTGCTGGATTCGCAAAAGATGTGCTTGCTGTGAACCAATATGCCGCGCCGATATAGCAAGCGACGATAGAAGATGCTTTACCTTCAGGGGATCGCAAGATGACAAATAACAAGCCGCCAGTCGCAACGGCTTCTGCAAACCACTGCGCTGGACCTGTTCTGGCTTTTGCGGACCATTGCAATATTTCGAGATCAAACATCGCATGTGCCACCCAAGCCCCCAAGGCTGCGCCAATGAGTTGAGCAATGACATATCCCGCTAAATGGTGACGAGCCAAGTCCTTTCTGTAGGCCATGACCATTGAAACAGCGGGATTGAAGTGAGCGCCACTGATCGGCCCCAGCGTTTCGATCAAGGCATAGAGCGCGAACACCGTAGCGAGCGTGTTGGCTAGAAGAGCAACTGCAACGTTACCCCCTGCTAATTGCTCTGCCATGATTCCTGAACCGATCACTGCGCATAACAACGAAGTCGTCCCAACTAGCTCAGCAAAATATCGTCTCCAGTGGATCATTTGTCTGCCAGCTCACGTGCCGTTTTTTCTATGGCCATTTTGTTAAGACTGGATAAGGGGAGACTGGTAAAGATGTCGAGCCGCTTTTTGATGAGGTACAGCGTTTTCTTGAAGGCTTCTAGCTTCTCGGCATCGCTACCAGTGCCCTCCGAGGGATCGGCATAGCCCCAGTGGGCCGTGGCTGGCTGACCAGGCCAGTATGGGCAAACCTCACCGGCGGCGTTATCGCAAACGGTGATGACCAGGTCCATATGTGGTGCATCAGGCGTTGCAAAAACG
>CALBEY010000131.1 GCA_937888805.1 uncultured Burkholderiaceae bacterium | reverse complement strand
CTCAATAGCAGGGATGAAACCGTGATCAATGATAGTAGCGGTCTGTAAAGTTGACACATGTCGTGCTCCTATGATTCGCGGTGGCGGGTGGATCGGATGGTGTGGATCAATAAGCTGTCATGACTGCCCACAAACAATGAAACGAGGTAAATGGCGCCGGCAGTCAGCACAATCGATGGGCCTGAAGGCAGGCTGGCGTGGTATGACAACAAGAGGCCCGTGGCGCCGCTGATCATCGCAAAGGCGCTGGCCAGCAAGCAGGCTGTGGGAATATCACGCGACCAAAACTTAGCCGCCACAGCGGGTAACATTAGCAAGCCAACGGCCATGAGGGTGCCCAAGGTTTGAAAGCAAGCCACAAAGGTCAGCACCACCGTCAACATGAAAAGCTGATTGGCCAAGCGACCCGAGCGGCCGTACTGCGCGAGAAACAGCGGGTCAAAGCTGCTGGTGAGTAAGGCACGCCATATCAGAGCCAGCAATATCAAAGTCAGAGAAGTGGCGCTGGCTATCAAGACCAGTGCCGTCTGGTCGACCGCCAAAATGCTGCCAAACAAAAGGTGCATGAGGTCGATATTGCTGCCGTGGACCGAAACCAACGTCACACCAATGGCCAGCGCCATCAAATAAAACGCCGCGAGGCTGGCGTCTTCGCGTTGCGAGGTGATGTTGGACACGCCACTTGCCAACAAGGCCACCAGCAGTGCGGTGATGAAGGCACCCAGCCCCAAAACGGGCAGTGACATGCCGGCAATCATGTAGCCAATCGCAGCACCTGGCAGCACTGCGTGCGATATGGCATCGCCCGCAAGGCTCATGCGGCGCATCACCAATAAAACCCCAACAGGTCCACTGATTAACCCCAGTGCCAACGAGGCAACCAAGGCGCGTTGCATGAACGCAAACTCAGTAAATGGGGTCCAGAAAAAATCAACCATGGTGATGGGTTCCGTGGTTGTGTGCTTTTACGTTCACCGCCTCGAGCGTGCCCGGCACGTGGCACCACGAGGCGGTGTCTTGCCAAGCCAGCGAGTTGGCTTGTGCGCGGGCAAGATTAGCCGTAGCCAAGACATCCACGGTGTTGCCCCAATCGATAAGCTCGCGCGCCATGAGTAGGGTGCGCGGAAAGTGATCCTTAACCATCTGAAGGTCGTGAAGCACGGCCACCACGGTGCGACCATCGGCATGCCATGAATGAATAATTTTGAGCAAGTCGGTTGTCGTGGTCGCGTCAAGCGCGTTGAAGGGCTCGTCTAGCAAAATAATCGGTGCGTCTTGAACAATCAGGCGAGCAAACAGCACCCGCTGTAACTGTCCAACAGACAGCTCATCAATGAGTCTGTCTTCGAAGCCTTCCATGGCCACTTGCGCCAAGGCCGCTTCAATCCGACTTAAAACGGCCCCCTTGACGGCGCCCCAAGCGCCAATTTCTTGCCAAGCGCCCATGGCAACGACTTCCAGCACACGCAATGGAAAATCTTGGTTAATGCCAGAAAGTTGTCGTAAAAAAGCAATTTGGTGGTGTTGCGCGTCGGTTTGATCAAATTCGATGGCGCCTTGATTGACACGGGTCAGCCCCGCCATGGCACCAAGCAACGTGGATTTACCGGCCCCGTTGGGCCCAACAATGGCCGTTAATGAGCCTTTTTCAAAGGCGCCACTAACATGGTGCACGGCAGGGTGCCCATGGTAAGCAATGGTCACGTCAATTAATTTCAAGGCGGCGGGTATGGTGTCGTTTTTCACTAAAGCACCAGCCAGACGACAAGCCACAGGGGTGCAAGGACCCAGACCAGGAAAACCAGCCGTCGCTTAACGCCCCATAAAAGGGGGCTGGCGTGTTTGGTTTGTTGAGCCCGTCGGGACGGTTTTGTTTGAATCATGTTTTCAAAGCGGTTGCGATTGTTAAGCGCAAGGCGCTTTATTATGTGTGCATGGCTATTTGTGGCCTACTATTTATAATGATAATTCATTATCAATAAAAAGTGTTGAAAGCAACAAGTTTTGTCAGTTTGTCCGAATTACGCACACAAACGCCCAATGCGTCTATGATCCTCACCATGGAAAGAACAACACGGCAACGCCAGGCGATTCGCGATGCACTGCAGCAGGCCGATCGGCCGTTATTGGCTAGCGAAGTGCTCGAGCAAGCCAAATTAGCCGTGCCTTCTCTGGGCATTGCCACCGTTTATCGAACGTTAAAGACGTTGGTGGCAGAGGAGTCTCTACAAATTGTGGCATTGCCGGGCGAAAATCCGAGGTTTGAATTTGCCCATGGGCACCACCATCACTTCTGTTGCCAAGCGTGTAAGCGTGTCTTTGATGTTCATGCTTGCCCTGGCGACTTGAGTCGTCTGGTACCCAAGGGGTTCCGTATTGCGAACCATGAGCTCACGCTATATGGCAAATGTCCTGATTGTGCGTAACCTTGCCACTGAAGACTAAATTAAACTTATTTTTTGTTTATCAATGCCAGCGCAGCTTGAATTGTTGCGATACTGCCCCCATATGTTGTGCTACGTTAAAAGGCAGGCTCCGGTAGAAGTAGGTTGGTTCGGTATTGCCTTTTTGTGGCTTCTGCCTTCAAGCGCGGCTTGTATGTATTACACGTCCCTTGCCGATTTGGATTTACCCGCGCGACTGCGTGTGCTGTAATCGCCCGTTACCCTAAGA
>CALBEY010000130.1 GCA_937888805.1 uncultured Burkholderiaceae bacterium | reverse complement strand
AAACAATCGGTACCGTTCGTTTTGGCGTATAACCAGCATCCGAAATACCACTGTGTGGGCGTCGATGGTCACAGCGAGGTGGTCCGTGTGGTCGAACGCTTACGTGCATTGGGCCACCGAAAAATTGCCATGATCAGCGGTCAACTCAGCGCGTCTGATCGCGCTCGACAACGCTACCAAGGCTATTTATCTGGCATGCAATCAGCCAACCTTAAGCCGCTCGCACTAATCGAGGTGGACTTCATTGCCTCAGACATGTTGGCGCTTGCCTCGCTTTTAAAACAAAGCGCCACCAAACGGCCTACCGCGCTCATTTGCTCAAATGATTTGCTGGCGTTCAGGAGCCTACGAACAGCGACCCAATGTGGACTATCAGTCCCTGATTCGCTAAGCGTCGTGGGTTTTGACGGCATCAAGATCGGTCAAGAATTGAGCCCAATGTTAACCACCGTCATTCAACCCAACCACGACATTGGTCAATGGGCAACGACCCTACTCATACAAAGTATCAGCGGGCATGCACGCACACAAAAACCAGTAACCCACAACTTGGAATGTGGGTTCCGGCTAGGCGAGACGATTGGCTCGCCGCCCACCAACCGGTCTCACCTTGCGCGAGACGTCTTTTAACCTAAAGCTAAAGGGAAATCATGAAACTGCTATCTCAATTAACGTGGCATACCACTTTAAAAGCCGGCCTTGCCGCCATGACGCTCGCAGCTGGTGCGGCGAGCGCTCAGACAGCGATTTGCTACAACTGCCCAACTGAGTGGGCTGATTGGGGAACTCAATTAAAAGCTATTAAAGCAAACACCGGTATCAACGTACCGGCAGACAATAAAAACTCTGGCCAAACACTGGCTCAGTTAATTACCGAAAAAGCCAGTCCCGTTGCTGACGTCGCTTACATGGGTGTGAGCTTTGGCATTCAAGCTGACAAAGCGGGTGTTGTCAGTGGCTATAAGCCAGCAAATTGGGATGATATTCCTGAAGGCCTCAAAGATCCCAACGGCAAATGGTTCACCATTCACTCCGGTACTCTGGGATTTTTTGTTAATAAAGATGCGCTTGACGGCAAGCCCGTACCAAAATCTTGGGCCGATCTGCTCAAGCCTGAGTACAAAGGCATGATTGGCTATTTAGACCCGTCATCTGCCTTCGTTGGCTACGTGGGTGCTGTTGCCGTAAACCAAGCGCTTGGTGGCTCATTAGCTGACTTTACGCCCGGCCTTGAATACTTTAAAAAGCTTCAAGCCAACGAACCAATCGTTCCTAAACAAACCTCATACGCTCGTGTGATCTCTGGCGAAATACCAATCTTGCTCGACTACGACTTCAACGCTTACCGCGCCAAGTACAAAGACCAAGCAAATGTTGAGTTTGTCATTCCTGCTGAAGGCACCGTTGTGGTTCCCTATGTCATGAGTTTGGTCAATAACGGTCCCAATGCCGAGAATGGCAAAAAAGTGCTCGACTTTGTCATGTCAGACAAAGGCCAAGCCATCTGGGCCAATGCCTTTCTGAGACCCGTACGTGCATCAGCAATGTCTGCCGAAGCACAGTCAAAGTTTTTACCAGGCACTGAATATGCCCGCGCCAAAACGGTCGATTACGGTCAAATGGCAGCTGTACAGAAAGATTTTGCTGACAACTATCTAAAAACAGTCAGATAACCAAAGCAGGATGCGCGAGCCTCTCAATTCATGAAATCAAGTCACCGCCTTCTGTTGCTTCCGGTTGCCATTTTTTTCATGGCGTTCTGGTTGCTACCCGTTTCAAGGCTTTTGATACTGCCAGCAGAGCAAGACTGGCGATTGTATTTCGTGTTCTTGACCGAGGCTCGCTACGCTTGGAGTTTGATCAATACACTGGGCTTATCCATCGGTGTCACATTGGTAACACTGGTGCTTGGCGCAGCGGTCGGTCTGTACCTTGGCCGCCAACAGTTCCCTGGCCGACAGTTACTGTTATCGATACTCACTTTGCCGCTATCATTTCCTGGTGTCATCATCGGCTTTTTTATGATCCTACTGGCTGGCCGGCAAGGCCTTGTCACTGACATCACGCAAGCGCTCGGCCTGGGTCGATTTTCATTTGCCTACGGTTTGGCTGGTCTGTTTTTGGCCTATTTGTATTTCTCCCTGCCACGAGCGATAGCAGCCTACGCCGCTGCCGCGCAATCCATGGACAAATCGGTCGAAGAGGCGGCACGTTCGCTCGGCGCCCGCCGCTGGCATATTATTCGAGATGTGTGGATGGTTCAGCTAGAATCAACCACATCTGCATGCGCTGCCATTGTCTTTGCGACTGCCATGGGGGCTTTTGGCACCGCCTTCACGCTATCAAGCCAGTTCGAAGTTCTACCCATCACGATCTATTCTGAGTTCACTAATTTTGCGAACTTTACACTGGCAGCCTCTTTGTCCATCACCCTTGGTTTATTTACTTGGTTTGCGCTTTTTTTAACGCGCCGTAAGGAAACTGTTGCTGGGGTTGCCAGTCAATGACTCGACGCACGCAATCTCCCGGTCTGGCCCTCATCACTGCAATCGTTGCTATCTTCATGCTCACACCGATGGTTTTGTCCACCACGGCCGCTCTCGTTAACAACTACAGTCAGGGATTGGCTAGCGGATTAACGCTGCGCTGGCTCGAGCAAGTCATCTCGGTTTATGGGCAAACCGTTGTGTGGTCAATTGCCATTGCGGTGGCTTGTGTCATTGGCAATATATTAATTGGTGTGCCCGCAGCCTACGCGCTGGCCCGAAATCCCTCTCGTTGGGCGAAGACATTTGAAGAAATTCTCACATTGCCAGTGGCCGTTCCAGGTCTTGCCACGGGCCTGGCCTTAATACTGGCTTACGGCACGTTGCGCGATTTCCGGCAAAGTTACAGTTTTATTTTGGTGGGGCACATGATTTTTACCTTACCGTTTCTGGTGAGAACCGTCACAGCAGCCTTTCAAAGGCCAGATTTAGTGGCAATGGATGAAGCCGCCAAAACACTTGGCGCTAACTTTCGGCAAAGATTTTTGGGTATTTTGGTACCAGCCGTTTTACCGGCCATTGCAGCAGGCAGCCTGATGGTTTTCACGTTGTCAATTGGCGAATTTAACTTAACTTGGATGTTGCATACCCCATTGACTCGCACCTTACCCGTCGGTCTAGCAGATAGCTATGCCTCAATGCGCCTTGAGGTTGGCTCTGCTTATACCTTGGTCTTTTTTATCGTGGTGCTTCCCATGCTTTGGTTATTGCAATGGTGCACCCATCTTCTTGAAAAAAAATATGCAAACTAGCGCCGTTTCGGTCAACATCCAGGCCGCCGCAAAAACATATGCTGATGGCACCCGGGGCTTATTGCCGACAAATCTGACCATTGAGCCTGCCGAGATCATGGCTCTTCTAGGCCCATCAGGGTGTGGCAAGACCACACTTTTACGCATCATCGCCGGGCTTGAAACGGTCGATAAAGGTGGTTGCATTCGGTTCGATGACCGTGACGTCACCAGTCTGCCCGTTGAAAAGCGCCAAGTGGGTATGGTGTTCCAACATTACGCTTTATTTCCTCACCTTTCGGTTGCTGCCAATATTGGCTACGGATTAAAAGTCCGCGGGGTGGATCAAACGCGTCAGCGAAAAGTTGTGGGTGACCTATTGGACTTGGTACAACTGCAAGAACATGCGCATAAACGTCCCACTGATCTGTCTGGTGGCCAACGACAAAGGGTCGCTTTGGCGCGTGCGGTTGCAGCCGAACCCAAAGTGCTGCTTCTAGACGAACCCCTGAC
>CALBEY010000129.1 GCA_937888805.1 uncultured Burkholderiaceae bacterium | reverse complement strand
ATGTCGGTGAACGACACGCCGTAAGCATGGCGGGCGGCCACGCCAAGGGCCCAACTTTGAAATTGCGCACGGGTCCACTCAAATCGATGGCCAGGGTGGCGTTTTTGGCCGGCTACCATGCCATGCAAAACGTTGTATTCCTTGTTCGGTGTGGTCACTAACACCAGCTTGGGTTGGACCTGACCAAAAAGCGCTTGTTCAACCCTCGAAAGACGACCGGGCTCAATGTGTTCAATGGTTTCTAACAGCACAGCAGCCTCAACCGCTGATTCCACCCAGTCGGCGTTTTCAAAGGATCCGAGTCGCACTTGCAGTCGCGTGTTGGTTCTAAAAATATCCAAACCCAAGCGCTGTCTGGCGTTTTGAATGACACGGGGGTCGATATCAATACCCAAAACGTGTTCGAACTCGGGTTGCTCGCGCAGCCGTAGCATTAGTTCGCCGTCGCCACAGCCCAAATCGGCTACCGTGTGAACGCCGCTTGCCAAAAGGGCAGACACAACAGCGTCTAAGCGAAGGTGGTGCAGGGCAGTGGACATACGGAATAGGAAAATATGAGTTCAACAGGTTTCATTATCCCAGCAGGACAGATGCCTATCGGGTTTTTGAACAATGTGTCAATTTTTTAATCCCTGCAAAATACCATGTTGGAAAATTTTAAGAACACGTAATCACCTCGTTTTTGATATGTTCCAAGTGCCGTTTGCAATTCTGATTGATGCGATTACTGTGAGGCACTAAGAGCTTTTTGAGTGTTTAAATCAGACGCAGTGTTTTTTGCTGTTTCTGGTTTAACGCTTTGCGTGCTTCAGGCCACGTTACCGTTGCTTGTCATCATGATGGCGTTTAAAGCAGTAAATCTGAAGCGGTACATTGCCACAATAATTGTCTATGGGTCGTGTGATGCGTCATCAATCAATCGGATTAGCGCAGCCGTTGCTGCTCAGCATGGCTTTCATGAGCCTTTTTCTGCTGCTGTCTGCTAAGAATGTGAGCGCGCGCGATGTATTACCTGCTCAAAAAATCAAAAACAATGCCGATGATGTGTTGGCTATCATGGCTCTATCTGAGGTACCAGACTTGACCGCTAGTTTCATATCGTTTGATGACGCTCAGTCTGGTCAGAACCGGCTTAACATGATTCAAGTGGCGGGTGGTACGGCATCGGCTGAGGCGGCCAGTATTTATGCACGCTACCGCGCGCCAACGGGGCTGTTTGTGATGGATAGGCCATTGCGTTATGTGCTTGAGTTCGCCTCAACGGCCTACCTCGGCGATCAGCGCGGGTTGCTTGGTTTCAATAACCTAAGCTCTGTTGGCGCGGGTATTGAGTTTGACTCTAGCGCCAAAAGCGGCTTGATTTCACGAACCCGAATCTTGGGGCGATACGCTTTTGGCCAGAACGTGCGGGGTTTTGCGATTGGTTTGGCGGTGAGTTTCTAGTGCGTAACAGGCGATTTCTCGCTATCAGTGTTCAAGTGAGTCGCAATGCCTAAATAGCTGAAAAATCCCAACTGCTCGCGTTCATGGGAAAATACCATCAGTCTAATGTCCATATTCCTTACCTGTACCCTTGATGTCATTGATCGAAGAGAACCGGCATGAGCCCCATTGAACTCAGAAGTGACAACGCCGCGGGTATCGCCCCTGAAATCCTTCAGGCGATTGAAGCGGCCAATTCGGGTTCGGCTCTCGCCTATGGCGGTGATCAATGGAGCGCGCGCTTGCAAGCCTTGGCGGCCGAGGTGTTCGAACAACCTGACGTCACTATTTTCCCGGTCTTAACGGGAACGGCTGCCAATGCGATTGCCTTGTCAGCGATGTGCCCACCTTGGGGCGCTGTGTTGTGTCATGAAACCGCCCATATTTTGCGCAGTGAAGGCGGGGCTACGTCGATGTTTGGCGCGGGGGCTGTCATGAAAGGGTTGCCAGGTGACAATTTCTTGCTCGAAGAGTCCTCTTTAGAGACAGCTTTTGCGACCACCCGCTGGGGTGACCCACACCATTCACAGCCGACGGTTGTTTCGCTGACGAATCCGACCGACTTGGGGACGGTATATCCTTTGGCGCGGATTGCTGCGTTAAGTCGGCGCGCCCATGAGCAAGGATTGCTCGTACATATGGATGGGGCTCGCTTGGCCAATGCGTTGGTTTCGCTGGACTGCAGCCCAGCTGCACTGACTTGGCAGGCGGGTATTGACGTGGTGACACTGGGTGCCACCAAAAACGGCGTGATGACGGCTGATGCGATTGTTTGCTTTAACGCCGAGGTTGCCAAGACCTTGACTTATCGACTTAAGCGCGCCGGTCAAGTGGCCTCTAAGATGCGTTTTCAGGCGGTTCAACTTCAAGCATATTTGAATCAAGGGCGCTGGTTGGCTTGGGCCAGCCAAGCCAATAATGCCATGCAGGCTTTGGTTCGTGGCCTTCAAGCCCAGGGCGCGACTTTTGTGGTGACGCCTGATGCCAATATGGCCTTTGTCCATGTTGACAACCCGATGGCCGATCGTTTGCAGGCCGCGGGTTTGTTGTTTTACCGCACCGCACCGGGTGTTATTCGCCTGGTTACCAGCTTTCAGACGACATCGGCTGACATTGAAGAGACATTGGCGCGCTGGCAGCAGTGTCTGTGATTGAGTAGGATTGCATCTAATGAGATTTGTCATGACGCAAGACGGGTTTAGCGCATTGGCTCGAAGCCTGATATTGACTCTTTTGGTGAGCGGTTTGGTCGCGAGCCCGAGTCAGGCCCAAATGACAACCGTAGCACCCACTGCGTTGAATACGCTTTCTGCGGTGCAAGCCCACGAACGGGCACAAGCCGGTGAGGTGACTTTGATTGACATTCGCCAACC
>CALBEY010000128.1 GCA_937888805.1 uncultured Burkholderiaceae bacterium | reverse complement strand
GGCACGATATCAGTGGCGTCTCGCGGCAACTGATGCCAACCCAAAGCATTGGCCTGTGCAATGCGATCACCATCTTGCAGCCATTTGGCCAAAGCCGAAAAGGCAACAATGACCACAATTAGAAGCAAGGCGCGTGCGAGCAGTCTCATAGGGAGTAGTAGCGGTCCGCCATCACATAAGCGTAACGATCATCAAGCTCTTGAGCGTTGGCCAAGCTCACACCGAGATCTCGCACCCTGCCGTCGTGCACGCCGTAAACCCAGCCGTGCACGGTCAATGCTTGACCGCGAGCCCAAGCCTGCTGAACGCTATCGGTTTGGCACACATTCACCACCTGTTCAATGACATTGAGCTCACACAGCTGGTCGAATCGATCCTGCTCGCAGCTCAGTTTTTTCAAATAGTCGGCGTGCTTGTGTTCGACATCGCGAATGTGCCCGACCCATTGATCGATCAAACCCAGCGAGGTGTTGTTGAGCGCTGCCCGAACGCCCGCGCAGCCGTAGTGACCAACAACCATGATGTGTTTGACTTTGAGATGGGCGATGGCAAACTCAATCACCGACAAAACATTCAGGTCGTCGGGCACCACCACATTAGCGATATTTCGATGCACAAAAACCTCGCCTGGCGCCAGACCCGTGATTTGATTGGCGGGCACGCGCGCATCTGAGCAGCCAATCCAAAGATACTCGGGTGTTTGGGTGTCGGCCAAGCGTTCAAAGAAGTCGTGGTCGTGAGCTGTCATGGCTTTTACCCACTGCTCGTTTTGTTCAAACAGTCGGTTTAAGCGATAGGGATTTTTGTTATTAATCATGGGTCTTTAAATGGGTAGTCGTCAGCAACTTACGAAAAGCGGGCACCAGACGGCCTTTGTGAAATAACGGTGGCGGTAACGACCATTGCCATGGTAGCAATGGCGGCTGGAAATAGCGCTGTGGTCAGAGAGTACTGTTCTAGGGCCAAGAGCACAAACACATTACGCAAGACAATCAAGCTGAAAAAAAGGACCGATTCGGTCTGCGGCTGTTGGTATGCTTTACGAATCGTTGGGCCGAAACCCAGGATGTCGATTGCGGTGACCAAAAGCACAGCCCACATCGGGTTATCAGTCACATGCCAAAGTGGCAACGCACCCAGTGCCAAACCAAAAAATAGCCAGTCCGTGGGTGTGATCCGAATCTCGCCGCGCTTGATATAGGCAATGATTGCAATCGAAAAAGCCATCAAGGCGGCGAGCCCCACAGGCCAAGCGCCCACGCCAGCGCCTGCCGAGCGTTGCGCCAAAAAAACAATCGTCGTGGTTAATCCCCAGATCGACCAAGACAACACGTGGGGTCGAACCTTGCCCTTAAGTGTCGACCAGATATAAGGCAAAAATGAAATGGAACTAATGAGTATCGCAATCGTGGCAAAGGTGGCTTTATCTGGCATTGTCTAACCAGTATACGGGCATGCTAAGCACCCTAATCAACGGCCTGCAGCTTATCGATTGAGGTAATGCGGTAGAGACGACCAATCTTGTCTTGAGGCTCGATAACCCCTTCCTTGGTCCAGCGACTGACTTCGCGGCTGACGGTTTCAAGCTTCAGATCTGACATGGCGCCCATGTCTTCACGTGAAAACAAGGTGGTCAGTGTGGGGTCTTCCATGTGACGCATTTTTAGAATGATGTTGGCGACCCGTTGCCTTGCCGTCCCAAAATTTAACGCCGCTAACCAATCATCGGCTTCTTTAACAGCGCGATGCCAGCGCTCCATCAAACGCATGTGTAAGCGAGGCGATTGCGCAGACAAATCCTTGATAACGGTGATGGGAATCTTGCAGACGCTGACCGGACTCAAAGCAACAGCGTCGGTATCATAGACCGGAGAGAACAGTGCCTCAAGACCGATCACGTCACCTGGCTTGAGAATTCGAACAATACGCGCGCGGCCATCAGCGGCATTGCGCACCAACTTAACCACGCCTGCTCGAATGGTCATCACGTGGCCCGCTGAACGGCCTTCACCGAAGAGCGCTACGCCTGGTTGAAAGACAAGGTCATCGATCGGGGCGTGGATCAACTCAAAATCTGACTCATTCAAATCAGCAAACAGCACCATGTCTCGAATGCCGCAATTGCGACAATCTGAGGTGCCTTTCCAAGCCGATTCGATGTGTATTGGGATCATGCTTAGTACTGTAATACAAACGCAACCCAAGGCTACCGTTGACTCTGGATAAGACAAAATTAACCGTCAAACGCATGGGATGGGGTGGATAGGATTTTTTGATAGAACGCAGCATCTAGCCAGCGCCCAAATTTAAAGCCAGCTTGTTTGATGGTGCCAGCGTGATGAAAGCCAAGTTTTTCGTGCAGATTAATACTCGCGGCATTGGCCGCATCGATGCAACCCACCATGACATGTAATTGACGTTGTTGGGCCTGGTGAATCAGATCTGTCATCAAAGCATGGCCAATACCTTGGCCACGGCAGGTTTCATCGATGTAGACCGAGTGCTCAACGCTGTACTTGTAGGCGGGTTGAGGCCTAAAGGGACCAAAGGTGGCGAATCCAACCAGTCGATCGGCCGCATCATAAGCAGCGCGTATGGGCCAGCCTTGATTGGTTTTTTGATCGAGCCAAGCCGTGACAGTTTCTAGGCTGCGGGGCTCATCGTCGTACAGGGCGGTTGAATTGACGATGGCCTCATTCAAAATGGACTGAATGGCCAGGCCATCGCGCTCAGCAACACAGTCAGCAATATTCACTGTCAACATGGGAAGGCGGTGTTACGAAGCGTCAGGCAGCGGTAGCAGTCGCGCACCGAGGTGACCCGTTTTGACGTAAATCGTCGCGCCCTCGGCTTCGGTGTAGGGCGCGTGTTGACTATAGCGCGGGCTGCGCAGCCAACTGCCCGCGGGGTAGCTGCCGTGGTCGTCATGAAACACACCATCGAGCACCAAAATTTCTTCACCCCCCGGGTGCATGTGGGGGTTAAAAATGGTGTGCGGTTCCCAACGCACCAAGGCCGTCGACACCCCATCGAACTCGTGTAAAGGCATCACCGATAGTCCTGACACCATACCGGGATACCATGGATGGGTCAGGGTGTTGTGGCGAACAGGCTGTTCATCGCCCGCCCCAAACTGCCAGAGTTTGACAAATAAGGTGCAGCCCGTCTCGCTGAAAGGCGCGTGATCGGTCTGTGGTGGGTTTCGCAGATAAGTACCAGCAGGGTAATGGCCGTGTTCGTCGCTGAATGTGCCTTCAAGGACCAGAATTTCTTCACCACCCCCGTGGGTGTGTCGCTCGAAAGTTGAGCCTGGCTCATAACGCACAATAGACGTGGCGCGCGCGATCTCATCGCCCACCCGATCAAGCATGATGCGTTTGACCTGTGGATTGGGTGAGACGATAAAAGGCATCTTGGTGGTGTGTTGCACCACTTTCAATGAAAAATCGGCATTAATTGAGGGCATAACTGATCCGGTATTTGGCTTGTGGATTAGGTGACTTGTTGGCGTGTGGCATAGACCTCAACGCCCACGCCTTGGCAATCGTCATAAACATCAGGCTTTTCGGTAGAGACTCTTACGGCCATGACCAACGGGTGTTGCAACATCCGCTTGATGATCTCGTCGCAAAGCGTCTCTTGCAATTGGATATGGCCTTGCGAGATGGTCTGAACGATGGTGTTTCGAACGAAATCGTAATCCACAACCTCGGCCAACTGGTCGGCTTTTGGTGTGGTTTTTTCAAGCGAAACGTAAAGGTCGACATTGACGATGACGCGTTGTGGGGCGAGCTTTTCAAAGTCATGAACACCGATATTCATGTTGATTTCGATGTTACGTAAAAAAACACGCCGAAGACTGGTCATCGGGATACCCAAAAAATCTGCTGACTGCATGTGTTGGCCTTTGATTTAAAAAAGAAGTCGTCTGGGCTGATCAAGTTAAAAACATGATGTCGCGATCAGACGGTTGAAGGTGTTGTCCACCATCAACATAAAGTGTGGTGCCAGTAATCGCATGGGCGCTGGCCAAATAGACCGCTGCAGCACCAATATCGGCTGGCGTTGACGATCGACCCAAAGGTGTTTTTTGATGCGCTTGTGAAAACCCATCAGCCGTTTGATCACCTGAAACCATGGTAATTCCGGGCCCCAAACCAACCACTCGAACATGTGGTGCAAGGGTCTGCGCCAACAGGCGAGTGGCTTCAAGCAGCGAGGCCTTAGACAGGGTGTAGGATAAGAAGTCTGGGTTAGGATTGATTAACTTTTGATCGAGCAAGTTGATGGCAACGGCAGGCTGTGAATAAGGCAACTGACTTTTGGCGCGTAACTGATAAAGATTTCGCGTCAAAGCAATGGCGGCAGCGGTGTTAACAGCCATGTGTTTTTGTAGCGCGCCATAGGAAAAAGTCGCTGCGTCGTCGTAAACAAACAGTGAGGCGTTATTAACCAGGCAGCTCGGTTCCCCTAACGCTTTGTTGCACTCACTGATGAGTGTGTTGACCACGGTTTCATCAGCCAAGTCACCGGCGATTAAGCACGCTCGCCGCCCGAGTGCCATGACTTCAGCGGCAGTACTTTCAGCCGCACTTTTGGAGGTGCTGTAATGAATGGCCACATCCCAGCCAGCGCGCGCCAAATCTAAGGCGATTTGCCGGCCAAGCCGTTTGGCGCCACCGGTAACCAGTGCAACATGGGGCAATGTTGAATTTGACAAAAGAAAGCTCCGCATTACGATGGGTGGTGACACCAATCATCAAGGCTTGATAGTAACTCGCACTGGTAGTTGGCGCTAATGTTGGGATCTAGCGAGCCAACAACGCAGCTGTGTTTTCATTCAGGTATTTTTCAGCGGTTTCGGACAGCACATCACGCCACATCCGGTAAGGTTGGTCGAACATTAGCGTAGAAAAATGCTTGTCGCGCATCAGCATCTGCACGTAACGCAGGATTCCCTCATCATCATAGATGGCTTCGCTATAAAAAATCTGTTTGCCTAGCGCAGATTTACCGAGCACAGACGATGCTGCCGCTAGGCCTAAATTGTTGACCCTAGCCGTGGCAGGGCCTGGGACCACGACGATGACCTTTTCCCAAATGGAAGGCGTCACTTTTTCTTCAATGGCCTTAAGCGCAGCGATCATCGCATTAAATGTCGATTGACCGATTTCGTTGTTAACAGCCATGACTTCGGGCTCGATGCTGGAAAGGGTTAAGGCAATATCCTTAGAAGTCACCTTTTGCTGTGTAATTGCTGCGCGAGTGGCCTGTTGCAGTTTCGAAATAACCGCTGTCGCACCTTGTCGTGCCGCAGCGCTGGCTTGAATTTCTGGAATAAGCGACATTAGCGCCACCAGCGAACTCGAGTAGCCCTCTGCATCGCGCCAAGTTAGCGTTGCGTTAGGGCCGGCCAGTTCATTCATGAGACCTTGGTAAGCGAGTACCGCGTGTAAAGCAGCCTTGATCTCGTAGTGCCCCGGGCTAAAGGCATATTGCGTTCTTTGTGTTTGCTCAATCGCAATCACACCATCGTAATTGACAATCACGATGAGAGGCAGTTGGGCCAGTACGGAGGCGTTTTGAGCACGGTAAAGGGTGATGAAACCCGTATTTAAGTCAGCCAGTTTGTTGCTAACTGCCGCAGGCTTGGTGACAGTTGATTGAGCCCAAGACGGCACCTGCACAGAGGTCATCAGTAAGGCAGAGACGCAAAATATAAAACGCTTTTTAAGGGTTAGCATGCTGGTGCCTAAATGGTGAAGAAGACACCGCCATGCTAGCACCAGTGTGAATTATTTAGCTTGGATCTGCGCTGATTTAACAACAGCCGCCCAACGAGCCTGCTCGGCATTGATGTAGTCCTTGAGTGCTTGAGGTGTGCCGGTGCTGATAACCAGCCCTTGGCCTTGGACCCGCTCTTTGAAAACATCAGACTGCGCACCTTTGGTGGCTGCCGCATTCAAGCGTGCCACCAGCTCAGCTGGTGTGCCGGCGGCCACGTAAATGCCGTACCAGCTTTCAGCCGCATAGCCTGGTACTCCCGCTTCAGCCACGGTTGGCACATCAGGGCGTGCCGGTGAGCGCTCGGTGGTGGTGACGCCAAGTGCGCGCAGCTTGCCGCCATTAATCAGTGGTGCGGCAGCGGTGGCCGTGGCAAACATCATGTCGACTTGGCCACCCACCAGATCATTAAGCGCCAAGCTTGCGCCTTTATAGGGGATATGTAAGATGTCGGTGCCACTGAGGTTCTTAAACAACTCCCCGGCTAAGTGAGCTGAGGTGCCCACGCCTTGTGAGGCGTAGGTGATTTTGCCGGGATTGGCTTTGGCGGCAATAAGCAGGTCTTGCACCTTTTGGTAGGGGCTGTCAGCGCGAACTACCAAAATGTTAGGTGAGCGACCGATTAGCACCACTGGGTCGAAGGCGGTGTTGGTGTCATAGGGCATGGTTGCCCGCAGGCTGGGGTTGACGGCATGGGCGAAGGTTGCCATAAGCAATGTGTGCCCATCGGGGGCGCTCTTGGCAACGTTGTCTGAACCAATCGTGGTGCCACCGCCAGGTCTATTGTCAACGATGACAGGGCGACCCAATTCTTCGGCCATGGTGACCGCGAGTGTGCGTGACACGACATCGGTGCCCCCACCAGCGGAAAAAGGCACCACGATGCGGATGGGTTGGTTTTTGAAATCGACGGTTTGTGCACTCGCCGGCAGTGCCAAGGCTGCGCTAGCTATGATGGTCGCAATAACGCCGATAGATTGTGTAAAGCGTTGCATTTGTGAGTCTCCTGACCTGTATTGTTATGTTGGGGCAGTCTACGACTGGAGTGACACAACTGCATCAGGTAATACCTGCCAAATTCCACCAAGCGGAACTGGGGTTAGAGGGCCCTAACCTAGCGTCGTTGACGCTTAATACCAATGCCGCACAGCACTGATAAAGCGGTTGACCCCTTCATTGACGCTGGCGGCATCAAGCGCGCCATAAGACAGGCGTTGGTAGTTGCCGCTAGGCTGGTCGGTTAAGCCAAAGGCGAAGCCTGGAATGGTGACTACTTTGTGCTCGCGTGCCATGTGGTTTGTAAAGTCCATGGGTGAGTGAGCTGCCGCTAGGGGTGGCAAGCGCATCAAAACATAAAAGGCGCCAGCCGTTCGGGGAAATGACACCAAGTCACCCAATGTGTCTAGGGCGCGATGGACATCGTGACGCACAGAGGAAAGCGCTTGGATTTTGGGTCCGATCCAACTTTTCCCCTGCTTAAGGGCTTCGATTGCGAGCAGCTGTGAAATCACGGGTGGGCAAATCAAGTTGGTGTCTTGCACTTTACTCATGGCTTGGGCCAGCGAGGCCGGAAACACCATGTAGCCCACTCGCCAGCTGGCCATGCCGTAGTTTTTTGAGAGCGAAAAAAAAGATAGCGTGTGCTGGCTAGCACCGGCTATCGACGCCGGCGAAAAGTGAGTTTCACCTTCGTAGGTGAAAGACTCATAGGCCTCGTCACTGAAATGATAGAGGCCTTTGTTGGCACACAAAAGGTTAACGGCGGTCAAGTCCGCCTGGCTATAAACAGCGCCACTGGGGTTATTGGGTGACACGGTAATAATGGCACGGGTTTCGGGTGTGATGGCTGCTGCCAAGGCATCAACATCCAACTGCCAGTCCGAGCGTGTTGGCACTAATACGGGTACGCAGCCGCACAAACGAATGGCCATTTCCTGATTGAAATAGTACGGTGTTGGCAAAATGAACTCATCGCCTGGTTCGCTAACCGCTAAGACGGCATTCAAAAAAGCCATGTTGCTGCCAGCGGTCACCATGACCATCGCATCATGACCAACTTTGATTTGGTTCTCGTGCAGCAGTTTGCGCTCAATCATCTCAATCAGTTCCCCAAGACCCATCACAGACTGGTATTTATTGAGTGCGCTGTCTTGCATCAACTCAGGCAGGGCGGCAACCCATTCTTTTGGAGGGCCATAGTTGACTACCCCTTGGCCCAACGAAATTGTGCCGGGGTGTTCGCGAACCAAAGCCGCGATAGTGGGAATGATGGGTGCATCAACTGCCGCCACCCGTTGGGAACCGAATCTCATCTCAAAATAACCAGACGCAATTAATCAATCGCCAGTTTACACAGGCAACGGACAGCAATCAGTTGGTGCTGACCCGGTTGCAAGCTTTTGCAAGAAAATGGTGTTTGTGTTGCATAGACTGATAAGCTGTAGGCTTTATATCTAAGCAAAATCACCTGATTAGCGCCGCCAAGCAACATCACTTCCCTTAAGGACCAAAATGAAACGTTTCCTAACCGCTGCCGCAGCCACCTTCTTGCTGACTGGCCCAGTTGCTGCCGAGCAGTCTTTGACGATCAGCCATGGACCGGTGCCCACCCCAACTTACATCGACCTTGGTGCGCCAGGTGATTCAGTGGGCGATCAGCGAATTTGGCAATTTGATGGCCAAACAGGTGACCAACAAAACGTGGTCACGGACTGGGTAATGACAACCACCAGCCAAAGCAGTGCGGCTTCAGACATGGAAAGGCGAGTGACCCTTGGCGTGTTTTCCATTGGCCAAGATGCCAAAAATACGATCCTGATTCAAGGGGTTGGTCTTTACCCAAAGGTCGGTTCGACGCTTAAGAGCGACGCTGTTTTGCAGAGAGCGGTGATTGGTGGCACAGGCAAATACGCTGGCGCCATTGGCACGGTCACTTCGACACACCTGCCAGACAACACATGGCAGCACGTGATTAACCTGAAATAAATCTTCTTACCCTACAAACCCGGCTCTGTAACGCTGGTTATTTGTTTTGTTTGTATGAACAACATTTCAACCTAGGTTAATTATGAAAATCAATGGCACGCGGTCAGCGGCACTGTCAGCTCTAGTGGCCACATTTTTTGTGGGGCCTGTTTTGGCGCAAAAGCCACCTTTGAGTTTGGTGACTTATGGCGTGATTGGTGAGCCTCAAGTGGTTGATGTGGCCCCCGAAGGCCCTTCAATTGGCGACATGTACCTTCGCAATGAAAAATTAAGCCTCAAATTGGACGGTCCAGCCGTTGGCGAATATTTTTCAAAAGCGACCATTGTGTTTTTGGATGAAGCGGCGCAACGTTCTGCGCGCTCTTTTTTTGCTGAAATGGTGCTGCCTGAGGGCACAATATTCGTACAGGATTTTGTCCAAAGTGACCATGGGCGTCCGAAGGGCGCCGGTCATAAACATCAGGGTGCGATTGTGGGCGGGACAGGTCAATACGCGGGCGTACGTGGCACATACGAAATCGAATTCATCACTGGGAAATTGGCAAAAACATCCTATAACTTTTGGCTAGGGCAGTAATCAACCCATTGCTTGTGTTTGACAGACTAAAACTGATGGGTGTAAGTCAACGAAGCACGCCCTACTTTTGAGGATTCATAAGGAGACTGCTGAATCCCAAAGGTCACGGTTCCAAAACTTGTTGCGCCGTGGTGAAGGTTAGCTTTTGCGGCAAGAAAAACACCGACTTGCGTCTTTTGCGACACATCAAAACGCTGTTCTTTGTAGTTAACACGGCCTTCTGGGGTTCTGCTGTCTGGCAACAACAGTGCAATTTGCGTGTTTTTCATTTGACCCGGATCATAAGCACCCACGGCCAGTTTAATTTGATTGACTTTAAATTCAACGCCCAAGTGGTGTTGAAAAATTTGACCGCCTTTGATGCCCCATTGCTGCGTTGATGCACTTGTTGAGCCAAGCTCAGTCAGTCTACTGCGCGCAAATACCGAGACGTTTGGTGTGATGTCATGTTCAAGGCCGAATTCAGCCACATTCACAGCCACAGCTGTTGACTGGGGGAAACGATTAATGTTGCTTGCCATATACGATTGACTCTTAGCAATGCTTAAGTGCGCGCGAACGGAAGAAATCGGTTTAATCGATAGGTTTATGCCGGCACCCATTAATTCGCCTGAATTGTTTTGCGAGAATTGGGTAAAAGGTCGAACGCTTAGGCGGTCAGTTTGAACGAGACCCCATTCAAATTGCTGCATGGCTTGATCTGACATTAATGCGGGCTGTGCCATCAGCCCGGCTTTATCACCCCATGTCGTGGCAGATATTGCAGTGAAAGCATTGGTTGCAAAGCTGATGTGGTGCGGCAAAGCACCGCTTTGTGACGTGATCGTTTTTGAAAATGGGGCAATACTTTGGGCGTTGTGTAAAGTAAGGGAGGCTGTGGAGTAGCCAACAGGGTAAATTTTGTGTTGCTGTTGAGTGTTAAAGACTTTATCGGCTGTCACGCGAAACGTTGCGCCGTCAAAACTGTCGAATACAGCGACATCTATCCTTTGGAGTTGCCTGGCAATTTGCTGGCCCAGACCGGCAGGCACCATTAGTGCGGTGGTTCCAACGGCGTGTCCAGAGGTTGTTTTGACGTTGCCATCAGTGGTGTAAATCAATGTACCGATGGGGCTAGTGGCGGCCTGAGCATTGACCAAGCCGTGTCCAAAAATAGCTCGCATACTTGAATCACCACAGGTTGCCATTGTGCAACCGAAAAACCCTGTCAGATTCTCTAAAGATGACGTGACTTTGACCCTATTGGTCACTTCAGCAGCGGTGAGTTCGGGAAACTGTTGTAAGACCAACGCGACAACGCCAGCCACATGTGGTGCCGCCATTGAAGTGCCCGAGAGAGTCGTATAGCCCGTAACATTGTTTGCCTCGGCAGAAAAGATATTGACGCCAGGTGCTGTGACACAAAAATCAGCTGCCATGCCGCATCGATCAGTGAAAGCGGGTTCGCGCAAATTTTCATCAACAGCGACTGTGACAAGCCATTGAGGTTTTAGCTCTGTAATAAGTGCAGGCATTGCGCCCGTGAGCGAGGGGTTATTGTCTCCAGAATTTCCAGCGGCAAAAACGAAGATGGTTCCCTGCTGCTGCGCTTGAACCAACGCTGGGATAGAGGATTGATACGTAGCTCTCAGTTGTCCTTCGCTAATTGTGTCAATTGTGCTGGACGAGCCCCAGCTGTTATTTGAGACTTGGATGCGGTCTGTTGAGTGTTGATTAATTACATTAGTCCATGCCGCGTCTGTCGCCACGCCTGGTAACGTTGTCGTGCTGCCCCCAACGCCTGTGGAGGATGAAATCTTGTAGGCGTAGAGTGCTGCATCGTAAGCCACCCCTCGCATGCCCAGACCGTCTCGATTCGCTGCCATTATTGCGGCAACATGAGTGCCATGGCCATCCGAGTCAGTGAGATACCCCGAAGAATCGGTGCTGCCAAAGTTAAAGCCAGAGATCCGCCGGCCTCGAAATTCGGTGTGACTGGCATCAATACCCGTATCAACGACAGCCATTCGAACGCCCAGACCGGTGAGTCCGCTGTCGTTTGCAGCAGCAATGTTTAGTTGTCGCAATCCATACTGGGCGTCGTATTCGAGCCCAAATGCACCGGCTGTTGTATCGATACCGATAAAATTATCACCAGGACTTGATGTTGGTGGTGGTTGCGATGCAGTCACCGTACCGCTACCACCACCGCCACATGCGGTCAGTAAAACCGTTGCGGCAAGCAAGGCCGAGAAAACGGCATAGCGTTGGATGATAGCCATCTCAAATATGACCTTTAAAATGCGATACACATCTGGTAAGCAATAATAATTTTCATATTACTGCATTACGGATTAGGTGCTTGAGAAAAATAAAAATAGACCGCGATATGGAAGCAGCTAATAACAAATGTATTGTCTTATCAACACCAACGTGTCTTAAATGCGAGTTGTGAATGTGATTTATTTATTTATCCATGCAACCATTGCTCCATAAATACGCGCCTTGCGTGGGCAACTTGCGCATTAATGAACTAAAAATTCATTAATAATGGGACGTCTTACCTCACCGCGGTTATGCCTAGGCCACTCAAAAGCGATTGGGCCACCAAGTCAGAAGACTGGGGGTTTTGCCCGGTGATAAGCTGCCCATCACGGATAGCGAACGGTG
>CALBEY010000127.1 GCA_937888805.1 uncultured Burkholderiaceae bacterium | reverse complement strand
TGGCAATCTGCACTTTCGCCTCGGGTATGGCAGGCATCATCGAGGCCTGCATATCTACTAACAATAGTAGAGAGTGCTCGGCTGATAGCCTGGCAATCACTTCAGTGCCTTGTAACGAATACGCTTGGGTGCTGCACCTGATTCGCCCAGACGCTTTTTCTTATCGGCTTCGTACTCTTGGTAATTGCCATCAAAGAAGACCACCCGTGAATCGCCTTCAAACGACAAAATGTGGGTGGCAATGCGGTCCAAGAACCAACGGTCGTGACTGATCACCATCACGCAGCCAGCAAATTCCAACAAGGCATCTTCGAGCGCACGCAAGGTTTCGACATCCAGATCGTTTGACGGTTCGTCAAGCAATAAGACGTTACCGCCCTCAAGCAAAGTTTTGGCGAGGTGCAGACGACCCCGTTCACCACCAGAGAGCTGGCCGACTTGCTTGCTTTGATCAGTCCCTTTGAAGTTAAAGCGTCCAAGATACGCACGCGATCCCATTTCAAATTTACCCACGGTCAACACATCTGCGCCGTCAGAAATCGCTTCGAATACAGATTTGTTATCAGGCAAAGACTCGCGCGACTGGTCAACGAAAGCCAGTTGAACGGTTTGGCCCAAAACCACTTCGCCACTGTCCGGTGTTTCTCTGCCGGCAATCATTCGAAACAAAGTCGACTTACCAGCACCGTTGGGACCAATGATGCCGACAATGGCGCCAGGCGGGACTTTAAAACTCAGACCATCGATGAGCAAACGGTCGCCAAATGATTTGCTGACGTTTTTGAACTCGATCGCCTCGTTACCCAAGCGCTCAGCCACGGGAATAAAAATCTCTGAAGTCTCATTACGCTTTTGATATTCGTGTGACGACAACTCTTCAAAGCGCGCCATGCGAGCCTTGGCTTTGGCTTGACGTCCTTTGGGGTTTTGGCGAACCCATTCGAGTTCTTTACGAATGGTCTTTTGACGGGCTGACTCAGTGGCCTCTTCAGTGGCTAAGCGCGCGTCCTTTTGCTCTAACCATGAGCTGTAGTTGCCCTTCCAAGGAATACCGTGACCGCGATCAAGTTCAAGAATCCATTCGGCGGCATTGTCTAAGAAGTAACGGTCGTGGGTCACACCCACCACGGTCCCAGGAAACTTTTTCAAGAAAACTTCAAGCCAATCGACGCTCTCAGCATCCAAGTGGTTGGTTGGCTCATCAAGCAACAACATGTCAGGCTTTGACAGCAACAAGCGGCACAGGGCCACTCGGCGCTTCTCGCCACCCGACAAGGTGCCTATTTTCGCATCCCATGGCGGCAAACGCAGTGCATCTGCCGCAATTTCCATTTGTGCCGCAATGTCATCCGAACCACTCGAGGCGGCGGCTTCAATGATTGACTCAAGCTGTGCTTGTTCAGCGGCGAGTTGATCAAAGTCAGCATCAGGTTCAGCATAAGCCGCATAGACTTCGTCCAAACGCTTTTTGGCGACAGTGACCGCCCCCAGACCCTCTTCGACAGACTCACGCACGGAGTGCTCAGCGTTTAACGCTGGCTCCTGTGGCAAGTAACCGATGTTAAGACCTGGC
>CALBEY010000126.1 GCA_937888805.1 uncultured Burkholderiaceae bacterium | reverse complement strand
GCCAATATCCGCGACCGAGAGCCCTTTGTCAACATCTTGCTTAACAACCTGTACACCGAAGTTCGACAGTAGCGCCTATTTTTCGCTGATTTCCACGCTGGGAATGCTTTTAAATCAATGGGTTAGCGAAGCGGCGTTAAAACCTTTGTACTGGCAATCTTAGCGATGATGGGTGTTGGCAAACTTATTTATAATTGCTACACTTTCCGCCATGTACATCAAAGTCACCAAATCAGCCGGTCACTCATACATACAGTTGGCCGAATCATTCCGCGATGAGAGCGGCAAGCCTCGTCAACGAGTGCTCTCGACGCTCGGTCGCGTTGATGAAACTGGCGGCCAAGTTGATTCGATACTGAATGCACTGCTTCGTGCCAAGGGTCGCACGGCTGATGAGCCGCAGATTGAATTCGAGTCGGCACTGTCATTGGGTGATGTTTGGGCATTGCATCGGTTGTGGCAAGAGGTTGGCTTTGATCAGCTCTCTCGTGTGTTTCGCAAAGCCCGATATACGACAGCCGTTGAACATGCGGTCCGTGTAATGGTTTTTAACCGCCTTTGTGACCCAGACTCCAAGCTCGGGGTGTTGCGGTGGCTGCAAACGGTCAGTATCCCCGAAGTGGATGTTTCGTCTTTGACGCATCAGCATCTGCTTCGCAGCATGGATGCGCTGATGGATCACCAAGAAGCGGTTGAAGAAGTCGTCGCCCAGCAGCTGCGCCCCATGGTCGATCAAGACTTGTCGCTGGTCTTTTACGATCTGACAACGATTGGCGTTGAGGGCCATAGCGATCTTGATGGCGATGTTCGTCACTACGGCATGTCCAAAGAGGGCTTGATTGCCAGACAATTCATGCTTGGGGTGGTTCAAACAGCAGAGGGCTTGCCGATTTATCACGAGGTCTTTGACGGTAACCAGGCTGAAGCACCGACGCTGTTGCCAACGCTGGAGAAAGTGCTGGCTCGGTTCCCACACATCCGACGTTTGATCATTGTGGCCGACCGGGGGTTACTGTCGCTAGATAACATTGAAGCGTTGCAAGCGATCAAACTAGACGGTGGCCGCACGCTGGAATTCATCTTGGCAGTACCTGCTAGACGGTATGGTGAGTTTCTGGAGATCCTCACGCAGTTTCAAGCCAAGGTCGCTGACCAAGCGCAAGAAACCATTGATGAAACGAGCTGGCAGGGTATGCGCCTGGTGGTGGCACATAACCCGATCCGAGCCAAAGAACAGACTGAATGGCGAAAGGTACAAATCAAAGACCTTGAAGGCAAAGCCGAGCAATGGGCGGGCAAGCTTGACAGTCAAGATGGTGGCACCAAACACCGTGGCCGCAAACTCTCGGACAGTGGTGCCAAAGCGCGGTTCTATCATGAGGTCAAAGAGGCGCATCTGGCCAAGATCATCAAGATCGACATGAAGTCCGATCTCTTTACCTACGACATTGATGAGAAAGCACTCAAGCAAGCCGAGCTCGTTGACGGGAAACTGATGCTGGTGACCAACGTCACGGATCTAACACCCAAGGAAATCGTGCAACGGTATAAAAGTCTGGCTGACATCGAGCGTGGCTTCAAAGTCCTGAAGTCCGAGATTGAGATAGCGCCGGTGTACCACCGGCTGCCTCAACGCATTCGTGCCCACGCCATGATTTGCTTCATGGCACTGATCCTGTATCGCGTCATGCGCACTCGACTGCAAATGGCCAAGTCCAACCTATCGCCAGAAAGAGCCTTGGCACAACTGAAACGCATTCATCGCCATCAGATCAAAGTTAATAACCAGCCGCTAGCTGGCACGCCAACCTTAACCAAAGAGCAGTCCGACCTGCTAGGAGCCTTAACACTCAAAAAGCCGACCAAGAAAGAGCAACTCAGCCTCTTGTAGTGGCAATTTGAAGACCTCGGTCTATACAAATCAAGCATTTAGCGCATTTGGTGTCGAACTTCGGTG
>CALBEY010000125.1 GCA_937888805.1 uncultured Burkholderiaceae bacterium | reverse complement strand
AGATTTTAGCGTGAAGTTCGATCCGGCCGCGAACGCAGTAAATGACTGACGCCCCGTGCTGCCATTGCAGGGCTCGATCATGCCCTAAGGCATGGAGTTGCCGCAAATCGTTTTGGTTTAGATGAGGATTCGGTCTGCAACCAAACTTGCCTCAGCCTGCATGAAATTCACCAAGCTTGCGAGTTCTGTCTTAGTGAGTCTATTCTGCATGTGAGCCGTCACGATCGTATGGGTAATTTGACGCCTATGATTCAAAACCGGGACGGCAACAATCGTGACACCATTAATGTAGACACCGTCATCCAAACTGTAGCCCCGCTCTCGAGCCAGCAACACCTCTTGCTTCCACGTTTCAAAATTAACCGGCCTTTGCCAGCGCACGCCGGCAAATCGTAGGGCTAAAGTGTCCCAGTCCTGACCACCCAAGGCCGCCACTAACCGTCCTGTCGCACTAACCAGTGAAGGAAACCGACTGCCCACGTCAACATAAAGGCGGAACGGCTGTTGCGATTTAGATAAGGCGAGGACCACCATGTGCTCAGCATCTGCAACATCGACGCCAATAGCCGTGACATTCCAAGTATCTGCAATTCGATCAAGAGAGGCCTGAACAGCGCTAACAAAATTATTCCCCTGCACCACTGAACGAGCGAGCGGCAGCAAACCAACATCGAGTCCATAAAGTTTAGTTTGACCGTCAACAGACACCAGCCTCTCATGGACTAGTGCACGCAAAATGTGCAGGCATGTGCTTGGAACCATATCTAATGTCTGGGCGATCGCATTCACACCCATGGGGCGTTGCGAACGCCCGAGTAACCGCAGAATGGCCACGGCGCGGGTAACCGCAGGCACTGCACGTATTCTTACACCACGTTGCGGCAGAGGCCCATCATTCAGGGAGTTTTTTGGCATGGCGAACCCAGTCTTTTGATGGTCAAGGTTGTGTCTATATTTTCAATTAATTTTGTATATATACAATTATAAATCTTATTTGACAACACTAAAGGTACCCGATACATTGAAAGGATAGGAGACTAAGGAATGACTCTGCTCACCTCGTACACGAGTTACGCTGATGCGCTGGCGCACTTTACGCCAGAGAAGCTTTGGGATTTGTTTGCTGGTGAGCGCGACCGACTCAACATTGCTCACGAGTGTGTCGATCGTCATGCCGTGGACTCGCAGCGTCCGGCTGTTGTTATTGTGCGATTAGGAGCGCCCGATCAAGTTCTGACTTATCGCGAGATCGCTCGCGACTCATCGCGGTTTGCGAACTGGCTCATCAAGCAAGGTATTACAAAAGGCGATCGCGTCGCTATCATGCTTGAGCCCAATCGCGCTTTTTATGCGGCACTATTTGGGGCCATCAAGGCAGGTGCCGTTGCAGTGCCATTATTTACGTTATTTGGTCCTGATGGTGTCAAGCTAAGGGTCGGAGACTGCCAGCCAAAGTTTATCGTGACCAACAGCGAAAAACTCGATGCTGTCGTTGACGTTCAAGACGTTAAAGTGGTCATCGCCGATGACGATTTCTTTAATGACCTCGATAACTACTCAGATACATTCACGCCAAACACGAATAGCCGTGACATGGCGATTTATCAGTACACCTCAGGCACAACGCGTGAGTTACCCGAGGCGGTCAAACACACGCACCGATCGATTGTCACGCTCATGGTCTCGGCTTTATATGGCACGGGCCTAAGGCCTGGCGACAAGTTTTTTTGTCCATCGTCGCCTGCTTGGGGTCATGGTTTGTGGCATGGAACGTTGGCACCCATGGCTCTTGGGCTCACCATTGGCACTTTTGCAGGGCGGTTTAACGCTGAAGCTTTGTTGGATGCCCTAGCGCGTCACCGCTTTACTAATATGTCCGCAGCCGCAACGCACTATCGGATGATGAAAGTTGTTACTGATCATCAGTCGAAGCGTTACGCGATTGAAAAGCTCTCTTTCACTGGCGAACCCATGGATCAGAGCACCGAAGCGTTTGTGTGCCAGACCTTTAAGACGCCCGCATGCAGTATGTACGGAACCACTGAAATTGGCGTGATTTTGGTTAGTTATCCGGGAGCCTCTGATTTTGATGTTCGTCCTGGATCGTTGGGCAAACCCATCCCTGGCGCTGAAGTTCGCATTGTCGACGCGCTTGACCGTCAGTGCCCGCCCAACATAATTGGCGAAATTAAAGTGTTTCGGAAGGGAGAATGGATTGCAACCAAGGACCTCGGTCACACCGATGACAGTGGCTATTTCTTCCATAGAGGGCGAGCCGATGATGTCATCATTTCAGCTGGCTGGACAATGAGCGCGGTTGAAATTGAAAATGCGATTCTCAAACACAAGGACGTTCTTGAAGCAGCAGCCATTGGCGTGCCTGACAGCCAGCGCGGTCAAATCGTGCGAGCTTATGTTGTTTCTGATCGCCCAGGAACAGAAAAATTCATCGATGAAATTCAGCAATTGGTCCGAACTGGGCTCAGTCAGCACGAATATCCGCGTCAGGTGGCGTTTGTCGGCGAACTGCCTAAAACACCTGCAGGTAAGATTAATCGAAAAAAACTGCGCGAGGCAGATTTGATTCGAACCAACCAAATTTAAATCCAATAACGAACAAAAAGAGAGAGGGGCTAAATGTCACAGTTAACAGAGGGAAAATTTGCGAAAATCACAGACCAAGGCTTGGAAGACCTGCACCGCCGAATCGGCGTGAAGATTGGTCATTCCGTCGAGCCTTGGTGCTACGAAGCAACGCGGGACAATATTCGCCATTACGCGCATGGCATTGGGGATGATAATCCATTGTGGTGTGATCCCTCTTATGCTAAGCAAACCCGTTATGGCGATGTGATTGCTTTGCCCAGTTTTCTGTATGCGACCAACCGGATTGTTTCAGGGTATGTGGGCGGGCTGTCTGGCGTGCATGCCATGTGGTCAGGAGCAGACTGGACGTTTCATGGCACCATTGCCCGTAACGAAGAGATACACACAGAAGCACACCTTAAGGACTTGATCGAGCACCAAACAAGATTTGCTGGTCGGGCCATTCAACAGATTTATCACGTTGACTTCTTTAATCGTCAGGGTGATCGTATTGCTCAAGCCGATAGCTGGTGCTTTAGAACCGAACGCGACCAAGCGCGTGAAAAAGGCACCAAATACGCCCACGTTCGTGAGCGCGAACCACGCAAATACACCGAGCAAGAACTCGAGAAGGCCTACGCTTTATACGCCCAAGAAGAGGTACGTGGCGCCACAACACGGTACTGGGATGATGTAACGGAGGGCGAGACCCTGCCCACAATGTTCAAGGGGCCCATGACGGTCACAGGCTTCATCGCCTATGCCCAAGGCTGGGGTGGCTTGTATATCCGAGCAAATAAGCTGGCTTGGAAGCTCATTGATGCACATAAGGGTGTTGGTATCAAAAACCGCTTCGGAATACCAGATGTTCCCGAGCGTGTGCACTGGGAAGAAGAGTTCGCTCTTGAGGTTGGCGCACCAGGTGCCTACGATTATGGCCCAGAGCGCAGCTCATGGCTCATGCATCATTTAACAAACTGGATGGGTGATGATGGGCAACTGCGTACTGCCAACTGTCAGATTCGCCGACACAACCCGGCGGGCGATATGGTTTTCATTGATGGTGTTGTTAAACGAAAGTTCATTGAAGACGGCCAAGCGCTGGTAGAAATAGAACAAAAGGCTCACAACCAAGATGGTGAGTTGTCCGCGCTGGGTACCGGTGTTGTTCAGCTGCCAAAGCGTGCTTGAACACGACGTTTCCTGTCAGGGAGAGTCACATGAATAGCCAAACAACCCCAATGAGTTCTGACGTTTGGATGAACACTAGCAATAACACCGGCGCCTTAGCGGGTATGCGGGTAGTGGATCTATCACGCGTGTTGGCTGGGCCATTGTGTACTCAGATACTGGCTGATCACGGCGCCGATGTGATTAAGGTTGAGCCACCCAGTGGCGATGAAACGCGGGCACTTGGGCCACCGTTCTATGAAGACGGTCAGGCCGCTTATTTTTCTGCATTGAACCGCGGCAAGAGGTCAATTAAGCTTGATTTCACAACCCAAAAGGACCGAGCAGTCTTGCTCGAACTTCTTGAAGGTGCTGACATTCTGGTTGAGAATTTTTTACCAGGCACCATGAAAAAGTGGGGGCTTGATTTCGAGGAAACACTGACAAGTCGTTACCCGCGATTGATTTATTGTGATGTGACAGGTTTCGGTGAGGACGGCCCACTCGGAGGATTACCGGGCTACGATGCTGTGTTGCAGGCCATCTGTGGTGTGATGAGTGTTAATGGCGACACCAAAAGTGGCCCCACACGCGTTGGCATTCCTGTTGTCGATCACTTGACGGGTTACACGGCCTTGGTCGGTATTTTGATGGCTGTTATTGTTCGTCAAAGAACAGGTCGGGGTCAGCGAGTGTCTGCCACCTTGTTTGACACGGCCTTGACGCTTTTGCTACCACACGCCACAAATTATTTTTGCTCTGGCAAAACCCCTGGGTTGCTTGGTAGCGCTCATCCCAATATCTCGCCTTATGACAAATTCGAAACACAAGATGGTTTCATATTTTTGGGTGTCGTTAACGATGCTCAGTTCAGACGATTATGTAAGACGATAGGCCGTGAGGATCTACTCGGTAATCCACTCTATGCCGATAACGCAATGCGCATCAAGAACCGGGATTCATTGAAAATAGAGATTGAAGCAACGTTTAAAACAAACACCAAACAAGTACTGTGCGAGCAGTTAATGCGCGCCGGTGTTGCTGCTGGCGCCGTAAACACCGTTCAAGAGGCGCTCGCCCAGGCACATACGTTGCATCGAAAGATGATCATCGAGCGCGAGGGGTATAAAGGTCTAGGTATTCCTGTCCGGCTTTCTGAAACCATGCCGTCTGCTGGTGTAACGCCTCCGACGCTTGATTCGCACGGTGAGCAAATCCGAAAAAGCATCCATGAAAAACACTCAGGATCTGGTTAAGCTGAGGCCCACGTTCGGCCTAAGTTAAATCTGGTGGTTTGATCAGGTTAATGACGATTAGTCGTCACACGCCTGATTCAACTCCTCTATCCCAAGCGCTTTGTAACACTGAGAAGCACCACTGAGATCCCAAGGCATCTGGCCATTGGCAATCATTTGGGCAAGTTCATTTTCTTTATTCATGCGCGTCAGTGCGAGCTCAACTACTGCAGGCGCTCGGTTTTTATCGATGCAAATGACGCCGTCCCCGTCGGCCATGATGAGATCCCCAGGATTAACCAACACCCCATCGCAGACAATTGGCGCATTCACAGTGCCGTGACCTTGCTTATCGGGGTGCCTTGGGCTGACGTGAGTCGACCATGCTGCCGAGCCAATTTCACGAAGCATATCTGTGTCACGAATGGATCCATGAATAACAACGCCGGCGAGTCCTTTTTTTAACGCGTAACGCGCAGCAACATCGCCCCATTGGGCGCCAGACGTTTCATTCGGACATGTTACGACCAACACATCACCTGCTTGCGCAAGGGAAAGGCTGCGATGCATCATGAGATTATCAGCGGCCGCAGACTGAGCCGTCACTGCTGGCCCTGCAATCTTGGTGTTTGATTGGTTTGGACGCATGCGGGAGGACATCAGTCCGCTCCCCCCCAGAATATAGTAAGCCTCATGCAGGTCTGATACTGACGCTTGTAGCGCCTTGGCACAAAGTGCTGAATCAACACGGTTGACTTTCAGATAAACAGTTGACTTTGACAAGATACTTCCCTTTGTGACACTGGTTTATTGGGGTGTGCAATAGGCTTGCGGTGAGAGCCGAAAGGTCGTGCGCTTCATCAGACGTGGCTGATCGAGGCGCATCTCGTCTCGCCGGTGCATGGTGCAGCCATTATCCCAAAGCATCAAATCACCGTTGTGAACCTTGTGGCGGTAAGAAAACTCCTTGCGACCACCAGCTTCAAACAGAATAGGCAAAATCCGATCGTTTTCTTCTTTTGAAAACCCCTCTATCTGTACCAGGGTTGTTGGATCTGCGTAAATGGCTTTGCGGCCAGTCACTGGATGGATCAACACGACTGGGTGAAAAACCTCTGGCAGTTGCTTCATCTTCGTGGCTTGCTCAGAGGTCTTATCAGACAACTCCTTGGGGTTGAAAATCTCAAGCCGTTTGGCGTAGCTGAAACGACCCGTTTTTCCTTCAATTAGGCCTTTAACATCGTCTGGTAGCGCCTCAAAGGCTGCATATTGATTTGCCCAGTAGATGTCACCACCGCCTTTGGGTACTTCTAGTCCGTACAGCGCAGCGCCGGTGGCAGGGCTGGGTAAGTAAGTTTGATCCGAATGCCACTGTACGTCGTCACCACCCGCAAACCCCCCGAGAAAGCTCCCATCGGCATAGCGCAAGGTACTGAAGTAGATGACCTCCTGATGATAAGGCGACATGATGTCTTTGCGAGGAATTGCTTCACATTGCCCAAAGGCATTGCAAAACTCTATCTGCTCTTGTTCCTCAAGCATCTGCTTTCTAAAAATAATCACCGGGTAATCACGCCACAGCGCCTTGAGCTCATCCATCGCCGCAGGGTCATGCAGTAAATCAGAAACTTGCCCCTTGACCTCGGCGACAAAATTACGAATAAGGGATGTATGTTCTAGCTTGCTCATTTTGCTTTCTCGAGTGGTTTGTGGGTCTTAATGGTCTAGCGATTAGTTAATCTTCATACCGGCTTTCTGAACAACTTTTGCGGTTTGGTCAAATTCCGACTTGACAAATGCTTGCAGCTGGTCAGCAGACATCCATTCGGCTTTTTCGAAACCAAACTTGTTAATGGCGATCAAGGTTTCTGGTCTTTCCATGATCGTCTTCATGGCTGCACGAAGTTTATCCACAATGGGCTGAGGCGTCCCTTTGATTGCGTAAAGAACGTTCCAAGCGGTCACAGAAAAGCCTGGGTAACCTTGCTCAGCCACAGACTTCACACCGGGCACAGAAGCCACACCCTTCGGTGAGGTCACAGCGATTGGTGTGAGCTTTCCAAAATGTTTTCTTGATGCCGCTAATGTGTCGATCAAAATTGGCACTTGGTTACCCAAGACAGCGGTTTGGGCATCAGCGGCACCCTTGTATCGAATCACTCTAAAAGGCGCGCCTTTCTCTTTTAGAAGCTCAAGAACCATCTGAGCGGTTACGCTTGGAATGGCGACATCAATTTCTTTGTTCTGTGCCTTAGCCCAAGCCATCAATTCAGGAATTGTTTTAACGCCTGTTGACGGATTAACCGAAATTGCCATTGGAATGACAATAGTAGCCGCGATTGGAATAAAGTCTTCAAGCGCGTTAAATCCCGGTTGAGAGAACAGAGAAGGATTCATTGCGTGGGTGCCCGAGGCACCCATCAAAATCGTGTAACCATCGGGTGTGGCGCGGGCAGCAAAAGCAGTGCCAATGTTTCCTGATGCGCCAGCCTTGTTATCCACCATAACCGGCTGACCCAAAGCTTTCGACAATTGTTCGGCCATGTAGCGGGCATTGATGTCAGTCCCTTGACCCGCAGGATAGGCAACCACCATTTTGATGGGTCGATTGGGATATTCGGCTTGAGCAACCGCCCCACCCATCGTGAGGGCTGCACACAGCGCGATTGCTGTACTTTTGAGGACTCGATTGATTGTTTTAATTTATACGTCTCCTTAGTAATTTGTCATTTTAACGACATCATGGTTGTGGTATTAACTGACCTAAAATTTCGATTCAATGACCCCTTGTTCAGGCAAGAGGTAATGGTGCGACAGATCCTCAAAGGCTGTGACACCGATCTGTGCCATGACAGCATCGACCTCACGTCTGATTAGACCCAAGGCGTGTTCCGCACCCGCTTGACCAGCGGCGGCTACAGCATACAAGGTGGGACGCCCAAAGAATCCTGCCTGAGCACCCAGGCAGCGCCCAATGACAAGGTCTGATCCTCGTCGGATACCGCTGTCTAACATCACCGTCATTCTGTGACCGACAGCGCTTGCGATCAAAGGCAACATTCTGACGGGAGAAGGTGCTGAGTCAAGTTGACGCCCACCGTGATTGGATACGATGACGCCGTCTATACCGTGATCAGCGGCTTGCGTGGCGTCATCAGGGTGCAAGATTCCCTTTACGATTAACGGTTTTTTCCAAGTTTCACGAATCCTCGCCAGCAAATCCCACGTGGTTCTGGGTGCGGGGGTCAAAGTACCGTATAAATCAGCCACATCATCAGCACTCGCGCCATCAGGGGCATAGGGCTGCCAGTTTTTGAGCATGGGTAATCCACCAACCTGCAAGTAGCGAAACAACCAAGCGGGGTGGGTGATCGCATCAAGCACAACAGAGCGTGTTAGGCGAAATGGACGAGAAAACCCGTTGCGCCGATTTCTCTCTCGGTTGGCATTCACCGGCACGTCAACAGTGAGGACAAGTGCCTTAACCCCAGAGTCAATTGCTCGTTTGACCAAGTCACTATTAATCCGCTGATCAGAAGTCGCGTACATCTGAAACCAGACGTTATGTGGAGCAATCTTGACCGCATCTTCAAGCGCAAGGTTACTGGCACTTGAAAGCAAGTAGGGCACATTGAGTGCTTTGGCCGCGCTGGCGAGCATGGCATCGGCGCCAAGCCGAAAGAGCCCTCCCATTCCGGTGGGTGATATCCCAATTGGGCTGTCATAGCGCGAGCCAAACAAGTCGACTGACTGAGACCTCTGGGCGACATTTAAGAGGTAGCGCGGCAGTAGTTGGTAGGACTGAAATGCTTTTCGGTTTCGAAGCAGGCAAAGATCATCATCAGAGCCACCATCAATAAAGTCGAACGCTATCCTCGGCAGCTTTCGTTTGGCCAGCTGCCGAAAGTCATCTAGGTTGATAACCTCTTTTAGATCCATAAAGACCAAATGTCTCCGTTTTTTTTATAAGTTCTTAAAAGGCTTTGCGTTGATTTACATTTCACAAAATCCTATCAGCTTTTATTCCTTAGGCTGAGAATAAAATTGTACTGATACAAAAAGTTAAAAACATGATGTGGCGAGGTAGTGCAGACCTGCAGGGGACAGTAAATCGAGAAATAACTTAGCCAACCACGCCACGAACCTGACCGCCGAGCAGACTATACGACTTTAGCGTGAAGTTCGATCCGCCCGCGGACGCAGTAAATGACTGACGCCCCGTGTTGCCATTGCAAGGCACGATCATGCCCCAGGGCATGAAGTTGCCGCAATTGACGCATCAAGTCACCCAGCCTGGCTTGCGTGGGCATTAACACACCCGCTTGCGCGAGCCAAGTGCGCAGCACAAGCACCTGTTGCGCCTGACTTAAACCGCGCCAGGACAACAAATCAATGGCACAAATTTTTTCACCTGGAACTGTTGGTGCAACCACGGTTTGCAACAAATGCTGACCAAACTCAGTCAGCAGCTGCTCAGCCTCAACCGCTTGCTGAGCGTGTCGCGATAACGTGCGGTGCCAATTCGGCCAACGTCCGCTTAAGGCCGGTATTACCCGCTCACGCAAAGCCCCACGTCCGAGCGCCTCATCTCGATTGCTCGGATCATCAACCGGCTGCCAGCCTGTTAATGCCGAATAGGCAGCCACACATGCCAAAATTCGCTCGCGCTCGATAGCCAACCATGGTCTTAGCAACAACACATCACCCTGCGGCGTTACCGACTTCATCGCCCCCAAGCCCGTTACCCCAGCACCGCGTAAAAGTCGCAACAATACGGTTTCGGCTTGGTCTTGCATGTGATGCGCCATCATCAAAGCCTGAATGCCTTGGGCTTGACTCATCTCTCGTAAGGCAGCGTGCCGCGCCTGGCGAGCCGCCGCCTCGATACCCAATCCTGAATTGAGATCGACCATAACTTTTTGCGTGGTTAAGGTCAAACCAAGGTGTTGTGCCAAATCAGCCGCTGACGCCATCCATTGGTCAGCCAGCGGGTGCAAGCCATGATGCACATGAAAAAGGTATAGATCGAGATGGTTTTGCTTGGCCAGTTTGGCGCAACAAATGGCCAATGCTGCTGAATCCGGACCGCCGCTTAACCCCACGGCAATGCGATCAATCCCAGGCTGCGAAATCAAGCAACCTTCGATGGCCGCAGCCAACAGCCTAGGCGGCTCAAATTGGGTCAACAGTTGACTATCCCTTGGCTTCCTGGAACTCGCCATACGCCAACAGCCGCTTGAGTCGATGCTCGACCAATTCTTCGGCACTAAGGCCCGTTAATTGCCGCAGGGCATCACTCAAAGCCCGCCGCAACAAGCGCGCCATAACCCGAGGATCCCGATGAGCGCCACCCACAGGCTCATTGACCACACGATCAATTAACCCCAGATTTTTTAGGCGATCAGCCGTGATAGCCAATGCCTGTGCGGCATCCGGCGCTTTGTCTTGGCTACGCCATAGAATTGAAGCACATCCTTCGGGCGAAATCACAGAGTAAGTCGCGTATTGAAGCATCAAAACAGTATTGGCCACAGCAATCGCCAAAGCCCCGCCTGATCCACCCTCGCCTATGATCGTCGTGATGATGGGCACTTTCAGCTCGGCCATGGAAAAAATATTTCGACCGATCGCTTCAGATTGCCCCCGCTCCTCTGCCCCAATGCCAGGGTAAGCACCTGGGGTATCCACAAACGTAAACACAGGCAAACGAAATTTCTCAGCCAAACGCATCAATCTTAGGGCTTTGCGATAACCCTCTGGCCTGGGCATACCAAAGTTACGAAGCGTGCGCTCTTTGGTATCGCGTCCCTTTTGATGACCCAAAATCATACAAGGCTGACCGTTGAATCGCGCCAAGCCGCCAACGATTGATTGGTCATCGGCATACATTCGATCGCCATGAAGTTCGTGAAAGTCGGTAAATATTTCCCTGACATAGTCCATCGTGTATGGACGCTGGGGATGGCGGGCAACCAATGCCGTTTGCCAAGCACTTAACTTTCCATAGATGTCTTTGGCAAGTGTCTGGCTCTTTTGCTGCAGGCGACTGATTTCCTCTGAAATGTCAACGGCAGAGTCGGCCTGCACAAAGCGAAGCTGCTCTATCTTGCTTTCTAATTCGGCAAGTGGCTGTTCGAATTCGAGAAAAGTGTTGCGCATCTCGTTATTATCATCCTTGCAATGAACGCTGAAATCAATGCTTAGTTTACCGCTTTAGTAGGCAACCGGCGCGGGATCCAAACTACGCCACAAGTACCAGGTCGCCACCGTTCGCCAAGGCTCCCAAGCTTGTGCCACTTCTCGCGCCTCAAAACGCGACACAGGCTCCCCACTGTAATAGAGCAATGAAATGGCTTTGAGCAAACCCGCATCATCAAGCGGCAATACATCCGGGCGCTGTAGGTTAAAGATCAAAAACATTTCGGCAGTCCAGCGCCCGATGCCTCGGATAGCACTTAACTCTTTAATAACGGCCTCATCTTCCATGCTGGCCCAACGCTGAGGGTGTACCAAACGATCCTTGAAGTGGCCAGCCAAATCCAAAATGTACTCAGCTTTTCTTTGTGATAAGCCGGACTCTCGCAAAGCAGGTAAACCGACTCGAATCACACCCCCTGGGGTTAGACGCCGCCCGCAGCGCGTCAACACCCGTTGCCAGACCGATTCGGCGGCTTTCACGGAAATCTGCTGCCCCACAATCGAGCGTGCCAGCGTGACAAACGGATTACCCCGCGACTCCAGCCAAATCTCTGGAAAGGCGGGAATCAGACGGCGCATGATGCGATCACGGCGCATCAATTGAGCGCTCGCCGCATCCCAGTATTGCGGCTTACCGTTGGGTGCATCAACAGACTGAACGGTTGTGATCATCACTAGCCCCTGCGCCATTCGGTCACGCCACCCGGCTTATCATCAAGCAACACGCCTGAATCCGTTAGCTGATCCCTGATTCGGTCAGCCGTCGCGAAATCTCGAGCGAGCTTGGCCGCTTTGCGTTCAGCAATCAACTGATCAACCGCCTCATTATCCAAAACGACAACCGCTTCAACAACCGTTTGTTGCTCATCGAGCAGCGATTGAGCCGCAGCCGCGGCCTCGAACGCACGCTTGGTGTATCGAGTAGCGACTTTAAAGTACTCGCTGGGCACTTGTTGCAACAACCCCATCATCTCGCCCAAGACTCGCATCAAAGCACTGGCCTTAGTGTCTTGATCACGATTGGCCGATGACGCCAACTCAAACAGCACTGAAATCGCACCTGCGGTATTGAAGTCGTCATCCATCGCCTGTTTAAAATCTGCGGGTGCGCCTTTCGTCCAATCGATGCTCGATTCATCAAAGTTCAAGGCCGGTGGCACCGCTTGCAACGTCTGATACAACCGGTCAAGTGCACTTTGAGCGTCAGCCAAATTGTCCGGTGCATAGTTTTGGATGCTACGGTAATGGTTGCGAATAATAAAAAACCGCAGCATCTCGGCTTCGCGAGGGTTGGCTTGGTATGGCACCTGATCGTCAGTCGCGTCAGCGCAAACGGTTTGTCGTATGGTCATGAAATTGCCCAAAGACTTGGACATTTTTTCAGCATCAACCATCAGCGGGCCACAATGCATCCAAGTGTTGGCCAGCGTGCCACCGAAAGCACCTTCTGTTTGTGCAATTTCGTTTTCATGATGCGGAAACTTTAGATCCGGACCACCACCATGGATGTCCAGTGGCAACCCGAGCACTGAACGGCTCATCGCCGAGCACTCGATGTGCCAGCCTGGACGACCCTGCCCAAAAGGCGAGGACCATTTCGACTCTTCTGGCTCATCGGCCTTGGCCGACTTCCAAAGCACAAAGTCCAATGGGTCGCGCTTGGCGCTCGAAACGGCCACGCGCTCACCAGAGCGCAATTGATCAAGGGTCTTGCCAGACAATTTGCCGTAACCCGGGAAACTGCGTACTGAAAAATTAACGTCGCCATCATCGGCTTGATAAGCAAAGCCGCGGGTTTGCAGCTGCTCGATAATGTCAAGCATTTGTGGCACAAAAGCGGTGGCTCGTGGCTGATCATCGGGCGACTGCACGTTTAAGACGCGCTCATCAGCGTGCATCGCATCGATAAAAAAGGCCGTGACCTCAGATAACCTTTGACCTGTTTGAACCGCCCGCCTGATGATCTTGTCGTCAATGTCGGTGATGTTTCGCACGTACTGGACGTCATAACCACTGATACGCAGCCAGCGCTGAATAACATCAAAACTGACCAGCATCCGCGCATGCCCCAAATGGCAAAAGTCATACACCGTCATACCACACACGTAAAGGCGCACTTGACCCTCACGCACCGGCTTAAAAGGACGCTTTTGGCGCGACAAAGAATCGTAAATCTGGAGCATTGGCTAATTTTGGAACGTAAAGGTCAGTTGGTGGCAACGCATGACTGGCTGGCTTTTGGTCAAAGCGTGGCTACAATGTATGAAATCAGTATAACAACGTAGAGCGATCCGATTGAATCGAGTTCATTTATGCACCGTGGTGCTACTTAGCGCACTGGTATTTCCAATGACCAGTGTCTGGAGTCAAAGCACCAGCGCCAATGCTGCCAATGAGCCCACGCCCAACCGCGGGTGGGAGGGTTTGGCTCGTGTGCTTGACAAGGTCACGCCATCTGTTGACACTTTAGACCCGCCTTCAGGCACTGAAATTAACAATCGTATCTCAGGACTCCTGAACCGTAACCAAACGCAAAAGGCCCTTGATGTGATAACCGAACGAGAGGCGAGGCTCGCTAACACCGGTGCGCCTGGTACAGACGTGCAATTGATGTTTCTAAAGGCACGGGCCTTGGCTCAGCTTGGCCAATTCAACGCGGCGCGATCGGTCTACAACGAAATGACTGTTCGGTTTCCAGAGCTCGCCGAGCCATGGAACAACCTTGGCGTGCTTTACACCACCCAAGGCGCACTGGATTTGGCGCGGCAAGCATTCGAAACAGCAGTAATGAACAATCCTGCCTACCCCGCAGCCAGAAGTAACCTGGCTGATCTGCAGCTGTTACTGGCGCTACGCCAATACCAGGACGCCGCCAAACTTGGGTCTGCCAAGGATCGGCAACGTGCGCAGGATCTAGAGGCCTTTATTGGGAGTCTGAATTAATCATGTCGTCACTTCACTCTATTTTTAACCGTTCCTTGGCTACGCTGTTTGTCATGACAGCTGCCATCGTCATGGTCACCCCAACAGGGGCACAGACCGCTTCACAACCTAACATAGGCAACCCATCCATGAGCACATCCCCTCGCGTCAAACTCACCACCTCAGCCGGCGATATCGTGATCGAACTTGACGGCGTGAACGCACCCAAAACCACTGAAAACTTTCTCGCTTACACGCGTGACGGTTTTTATGACAACACCATTTTTCATCGCGTGATTGACGGTTTTATGCTTCAAGGCGGTGGGTTCGAGCCCGGCATGAAGCAAAAAACCACCAAGGCACCGATTGAAAACGAAGCCAACAACGGCCTTAAAAACGACAAGTACACCTTGGCCATGGCGCGCACCAACGACCCACACTCAGCAACGGGTCAGTTTTTTATCAATGTGGCCAATAACGACTTCTTGAATCACACCGCCCCCACCGCTCAAGGCTGGGGTTATGCCGTGTTTGGCAAAGTGGTTGAAGGCCAAGACGTGGTTGATGCGATTCGTGGCGTCAAAACAGGAAACTCGGGTTTTCATCAAAACGTCCCAACCGAAGACGTGCTGATCGAAAAGGCAGTCATTGTTGAATAAACTGTCGCTTAACGGGCCAGTCTGGCTCGCTTCGGACATTCACTTGGGCGCTGACAACCCTGCCACCGCCCAACGTTTTTTTCAGTTTCTCGACCAAGCAAGCGCCCAAGCTGGCGCTTTGCTTTTGCTCGGTGATATTTTTGATGTTTGGATCGGTGACGACTGGACCAAACAATCACCCCAATGGTTGTCTCAAGCGCTGACTCATTTAAAACGCGTCAGTACGCGATGCCCACTTTGGATTGGACGGGGTAATCGAGATTTTCTGATTGGCCGTCAACTCGCCGAGAACATCGGTGCGAAATTACTCGAGCCACAGGTCATACTCGATATCGACGGCAGCCGCTATCTGCTTGCTCACGGCGACGAGTTTTGCACCAATGACCGCGCTTACCAACGGTTTCGACGAATCGTGCGAAACCGTTGGGTCCAAAAAGCCTATCTATCCCTAAGCCTAAATACCCGGGCCAAGATCGCACAGAAAGCGCGCCAACAGAGCATGCAGACTCAAATTAGCGCCAATCAATCAAATATTGACGTTTGTGAACAAACAATCGCACGGCTGCTGGCCCGTGAGCAATTGACAGCCATCATTCATGGGCACACCCATCGACCCAATCATCATCAGCCCACAGCCGTCTGCCCATTCGATCGCTGGGTGCTGCCTGACTGGGAGAGTGATCACCTGCGTGCAGGACAGCCCGAAAGAGGCGGCTGGGTCGTGGTAGATGGCGCCAAAGTCACCACTTTGAATCTAGCCACCTAAAAAACAAACAAGCCGACAACCACCCCAAGCACGATCCGATACCAACCGAATACTCGGTAGGTGTGACGGGCAATAAACCGTAATAACGCTCGGATAACCACCAAGCCACTGAAAAATGCCATCACAAAACCCACCACAATCGCCAGCACATCGGCTTGTGATAATTCAGCGGCATGACGGTAGGTATCATAAGCGGCGGCCCCAAACATGGTCGGGATCGCCAGAAAGAAAGAGAATTCTGTGGCCGTCTTGCGCTCAATCCCGGCAAGCATGCCACCGATAATGGTCGCACCAGAACGAGACGTGCCAGGAATCATTGCCACGCACTGGGCACAACCCACGGCGAGCGCCTGGCGCCATGAAATGGTCTCAAGCGACATGGCTCGTGGTGCCTTTTTGATCGCGCTCGGGCGCTCGACCCACAGCATGATGACACCACCCACTACCAGCGTGACCACCACCACGCCCGGATGAAAGAAGAGCGCCTTAATCTGCGTGATAAAAATAGCACCGATGACAGCGGCTGGGAAAAAAGCAATCGCCAAGTGACGCACAAATGACAGCTCAACCGGATCTTGACGAGCCGCGCCAACAAGCAATTGTATGATTCGCGCCCTAAAGACCCACACCACGGCCAACACCGCACCCAACTGAATCACAACCTCAAAAACCTTACTTTCGGTTGACTGGAAATTGATCCACTCGCCCACCAAAATCAGGTGACCGGTGCTTGACACGGGCAAAAACTCAGTCAGACCCTCGACGATCCCCAACACAAAAGCCTTGAATAAATGCAGATTGGTCTCGCTCAACGTCACTCTCCCAGATCCGTTTCAGCAGCTATCTTCTGTTTGGCGACATTAACTAACGCAATACGGCGCCCCTCGATACGGACCACTTCAAACGTAAAAATAGCCTCAGGCCTTTGGTTTTCACAAATATCACCAAGCTTAGGTAGCTGCCCAAAATAGTTGAGCAAATATCCCGCCAGCGTCGTGTAGTCATCGTCTTCATTCACAAAGCCTGTCGTGTCAAGCACTTGTTCGAGCTGATGAAGATCCGTCGCACCATCCATGCGCCAACGATTATCACCATCCGAAACAATATCTGGCGTCTCATCCTCATCAGGAAACTCACCAGCGATCGCTTCGAAGACATCGATGGGTGTTACTAGACCCTGCAACGTGCCAAATTCATCGGCAACAAGCACCAATTGACCCTTGGATCGCTTTAAGGTGTCTAACAGGCGACTGATGGTAATCGTGTCGTGAATGATAATGGGTTCTCGCAAGCGCTTTTGCCTTATGTGGCCGTGCGTCAAAATATCAGCCACCATGCGCTTGGCCCGACCAATACCAACCACCTCATCAAGCGAGCCGCGACAAACTGGAAAATAACTGTGCGGTTCCTCTTCTAACTGCATTTTGATGTTTTCTGGATCATCATCGAGGTTGACCCAAGAAATCTCTGTTCGGGGTGTCATGATCGAGTGAACAGAACGCTCAGCCAGCGTCAGCACCCCACTGACCATGTTGCGCTCTTCAATTTCAAAAGCGCGATCTACCGTCGGCTCAGTTGATGGCATGAGGCCCGTCGCTGGACTGATGGGGTGATCCTTACCCAAAAGCCGTGCGACGGCTTGGACTGTTCTCTCGCGGATCGGCAGTCGGCTTTGCGCCACTGCCGCTCGAGGATAGGCAGCATGAAGAAACCAAGCCACCAAGACCAGGAACACCAACACCAACACTAGAAAAGTACCAGGTAACTGAACACCGAATCCCCGAATCAACATTGAAAATCCGAGAATCAACAGGAACCCAAAACAAAACAGTGTCACTGCCGGGTATGCGCTTACCCAACGAATCAGTCGCGCTTGAAGTACCAACGACAGCAAGCAGGCAACGACAGCGGCACCAATCATCACCGCCAAGCTCTCAACCAGCCCAATGGCGACTGTCGTCATGTCAATCGTAAAGCCCGTGCTCAGCAGGGCAATCTGTAATACCACTGTGCCGGGTCGAATCGGTGGGCGCTCGTCTTGGCTGTTTGAAAGCGCCGCTTCAGTGCGCTCATAGATGGCCAAAGTCGCCCGAAACAGCAAGTAAAGCCCACCCGCTATAAAAATGGCGTTTTTGGGTGAAGGATCAAAGGCCCCAACAATCAAAAGTGGGGCGGTGAACTGGGCCAACCAAACCACACTGACCAGCAACACGATTCGAGCCAAGAGAGCCGACAATAGACCCAAAGCCTGAACTCGAGCACGCGCCTGTGGCGCCAAGGACTCGGTGAGTTTGACCGCGTAAGCCACATGCCCGACAGCGAGTACAAGCTCTAAAGCCACCAGAGCCAAAAAACCAAGCCAGATACCCGGATTAAGGAATCCCTCCATCTAGGACCTCAAGCGAAATGGTAAGCAACAGGGCCACAGCAAACACAAAACAGTGAGGTCCTATTTCAAATGATTGAGCAACTGTGGAAACAGCTTAGGACTCGCTGCAATCACATCACCAGAGTCAAGCCAACCTTGTTCTCCTGACAAATCACCCACCAATCCGCCGGCTTCAGTCACCATCAAGCAAGCGGCCGCCAAATCCCATGGTTTTAGGTTAACGCCACAGAACCCGTCTAGGCGACCCGCCGCCACGTAGGCAATGTCAAGCACTGAAGAGCCTGTGCGCCTAACGCCACCGCTGTCTGAACTCAAGGCTTTAAATCGGGCCGAAGCATGTCCATCTGGCCCGGCTGAACCTGGCCAGCGGGCCCCCAAGAGCGCTTCTGGCAAGCGCAGGCAACCCGACACCCTAATACGTCGATCATTCAAAAATGCACCGGCGCCTCGGCTGGCTGTGAACAACTCATTGCGCGTGGGGTCATAAATAACCGCATGCGCGATCTGACCACGCTGTTTGACAGCCACCGAAACAGCATAAATCGGCATGCCGTGAATAAAGTTAGTGGTGCCATCGAGCGGATCGATCAGCCATTCAAATTCAGGCACACGATCATCTGCGGGCCAATGCACTCGACCCGACTCTTCACCAGTAAAAGCATGTTCTGGATAAGCCGTGTGCAAGATATCAATAATGGCGGCCTCACACGCAATATCAACATCGGTCACAAAATCTCTGGCGCCCTTTCGAGTAACCTGTAACCGTTCAGCGTCTATGCTGGCACGGGTAATAATATTGCCTGCACGGCGGGCTGCCTTAATGGCGGTGTTCAACATCGGGTGCATGGAAATTGCTGTCCTTGGCGCTTAAAGTATTGGATTTTAAATGACTCTTGAGTTTTCAAGGGTTCGGTTCATCCTAACCGAACCCAGCCATCCCGGAAACATCGGCTCTTCGGCCCGCGCTGTTAAGAACATGGGGTTCGAAGATCTGTGGCTCGTCGCCCCTAAAACGGCAAACATGGTCGGCGATGAACAGGCCATCGCATTGGCCAGTGGCGCAACCGACGTGCTCGAGAACACTCAGAGTACTCCAACGCTCGATCATGCGCTTGCGCCGATCTCGCTTGCCTTTGCATTGACAGCCCGTGCGCGCGACTTGGGACCACCGCCATGTGACATTCGCGAGGCGGCTGTGCTGACTCGCGAACACCTCTCTGTTCACGAATCGCACCGTGTCGCCATCGTTTTGGGTAGTGAGCGGGCTGGCCTGACCAACAACCAAGTCAGTCTTTGTCACCGCATTTGTCACATACCTGCTAATCCCGGCTATAGCTCGCTGAACGTGGCTCAAGCCCTGCAGCTTGCGGCTTGGGAGCTGCGCTATGCCTTAATTAAGCCTGAAGAGCGGCTACCAACAACCCCTGACTTGGCGCCAGAAATGGGCAAGCAGCTCGCCCGCACTGAATCAGTCCAAGCGCTGGCCAAGCATTGGGAACAAGCCTTAATTGCCGTTCAATTCTTGGATCCGGAGCATCCCAAAAAACTCATCACTCGCATGCAACATTTGTGGCAAAAAAGCGACTTAACGCAAGATGAGGTTGATATGCTCAGAGGCGTCTGCACAGCGATGATCCGTTCAGCACAAAACCAACAAGACCAGCTTAAACCCTAGTACTTAACAGAAATCACTGAAATACCGGGCAGTCAATCAGTTACGATTCAATCATGTTTAAAAAGATCAAAGAAGACGTTGACTGCATTTTGCAGCGCGACCCGGCCGCCAGAAGCCGTCTAGAAATCCTGACGTGCTACCCCGGCCTGCACGCGATTTTGGTACACCGCATGGCCCACCGCTTTTGGACAAGCGGTTGGTTTTGGCTTGGTCGCTTTATTTCCCATCTTGGGCGTTTATTGACCGGTGTCGAAATCCACCCAGGCGCCAAGATTGGTCGGCGTGTGTTTATCGACCATGGCTTTGGCGTGGTGATCGGAGAGACGGCCGTTGTGGGCGATGACTGCACCATTTACCAAGGGGTCACCTTGGGTGGCACCCGTCTCTACAAGGGCCTTAAGCGGCACCCAACGCTTGGGCAAGGCGTTGTGGTCGGGGCTGGTGCCCAAATTTTGGGTGGTTTTACAGTCGGCGACGGCGCTCGCATTGGTTCAAATGCCGTGGTTATCAAACCCGTGCCTGCCGGTGCGACAGCCGTGGGAAATCCCGCACGCTTAATTAACCCAGCGCACGAAGAACAACCCGTGGTGGATTTTCCACCTGGGGCTGACGCGGATTGTTGTGATGAGGGTCAGCTAGATCCCAAACCCCTGCAAGACATGCTGTCTGCGCAAGACGGACAAAACGCTGGCACGCCCCCAACCAGTGAATTCTCAGCCTATGGTGTTGAAGCAGACGACACCGATCCATTGGTCAAGGTGCTACATGAACTGATTGACCACACCGCGCGCCAAGATGCACGCATCGCGGAACTCTGCCGAGCGATTGAATCAATGGGCAAAAAGGTCGAGCAATCCAGCAGTGACGGATCGCTCGACGTTGAACGCTTAAATAAGCTTGTGGACTGATCAGAACGTCAAAGGCAGACCGGTGAGCTTGAGCAACTCGTCTTGACCCACCCCCGCGCAGTCCTCAATGACCTTCACGACACCGCCCGCCTGAATCTCAAACACGGCGTAATCGGTGTAGACCCTTGAGACACACTTAAGCCCTGTCAAGGGATAGGTGCATTGTGCGACTAATTTTGACTGACCTTCTTTGGTCAAAAGCTCCATCATGATGTAGACCGAGCGTGCGCCAATGGCCAAATCCATGGCGCCACCCACGGCTGGGATGGCATCAGGTTCGCCGGTGTGCCAATTGGCCAAATCACCGTCGCGCGAGACTTGAAAAGCCCCCAAAACGCAGATATCAAGGTGACCGCCACGCATCATGGCAAACGAATCAGCATGATGAAAGTAGCTGCCTCCTTTTAACAGCGTGACGGGTTGCTTGCCGGCATTTATCAAATTCCAATCTTCTTCGCCCTTGGCCGGTGCTGGGCCCATGCCGAGCACGCCGTTTTCACTTTGCAAAAAGATTTCTTTATCATCTGGCAAGTAATTGGCCACCTTCGTTGGCAAACCAATACCGAGGTTAACAAAGGCTCCTTCTGGGATATCACGAGCCAACCGTTGGGCGATCTCATCTCTGGATAAACGCTTCATCTTCTGATCTCCTAGGCCTGAACACGCACGATGCGCTTGACATAAATACCCGGTGTCACCACCGATTCTGGGTCAAGCTCACCTAACTCAACCACCTCATCAACTTCAGCGATGGTGAGTTTGGCAGCCGTGGCATGAACAGGGCCAAAGTTTCTGGCCGTCTTGTTGTAGGTCAGGTTGCCCCACCGGTCGCCAAGTTTGGCCTTGATGAGGGCAACGTCAGCCACAATGGGTAATTCAAAGACAAAGTCCACGCCATTAATATTGCGCACCTCTTTGCCTTCGGCCAACATCGTACCTAAGCCCGTGCGGGTGTAAAAACCGCCAATGCCGGCGCCACCGGCGCGGACCCGTTCGGCCAATGTGCCCTGAGGCACCAATTCAAGCTCAAGCTTGCCGGCCCGATAGAGCCCATCAAACACGTGCGAATCGGCCTGACGGGGAAACGAACAAATGATTTTGCGAACCTGGCCAGATTTGAGTAGCGCCGCCAAACCAGTGTCGCCATTGCCCGCATTGTTATTCACAATGGTCAGGTCTTTGGCCCCTTGCTCAATCAGCGCATCAATAAGATCCAGCGGCTGACCAGCGCCCCCGAAACCACCCACCAAAACGACGGATCCGTCAGCTATACCAGCCACTGCATCTTGCAACGTTGGAACAATTTTGTTGATCATGTCAGCTGTCACCAAAAGCAAAGATCAAAGTCTACCTTGTCGCCCTCGTCTGTGGGTGCGCATAAAGATCCAATAAAAAGCTATTCTTAGTTTTGTTATAATTCACCTGCGTTAAAAAACTTACCCACTGGGATGAACAAATTCAAAAAACCATTAACAGTGAGCGCTTAAAAACGCATAGAAATGGCTTTTTTTAACCAGTAAAATGTCAGATAATGTAATATATTATCTGACAAAATGAGATCTCACATGAGCAAACTTCCCCAACAAATCGTGAATCAAGCGCAATTCCTTCCTGAGGGGGGTGTCTTATCGCCCAAAACTTTTCTTCACCTTGGAAGCCGAGCTGCCATCGATCAAGCTTTTTCTAGACTGTGCAAAATGGGCAAGTTGATTCGAGTGGCACGCGGTTCTTACGTCCTTCCAATACTGAGTCGATTTGGATCCCGTGCGCCCTCACCCGAAAAAGTCGTTATGTCCTTGGCCGAGCAAAATGGCGAAACCGTCGTGCCGCACGGGGCAAGCGCAGCCAATGTTTTGGGGTTGACACAACAAGTGCCCATTCGAGAGGTGTATCTCACTTCTGGAAAAACACGCGAACTTAAGATTGGTCAGTCAACCGTGCTTATCAAACATGCCCCAAGATGGCTTTTGGCTCTGGGTCAGCGGCCAGCGGGTGCCGCCGTCCGAGCGCTGGCTTGGATGGGGCCTCTTCACGCTGATGCGTCTTTGGTATCGCTGCGGCGTTCTCTTCCTATCGCAGAATGGAAAATACTGGCATCGGCGCGCGCAACCCTGCCAAGCTGGATGGCTAAAGCCATTGGCAAAGAGGCAATCAGTGGCTGATTATTTTTTAAATCTTGCAAAATCGGATCAGCGCGAAGCATTGGAGTTTGCCCGAGAAAAATCTGGTCGTCCTGCACATCTTTTGGAAAAAGATATTTGGGTCGTTTGGGCTTTAGACGCCCTATTTAGCTCTCAATTAACCAATGACCTGACATTTAAAGGTGGCACTTCACTCTCTAAAGTGTTTAAGATTATTGATAGATTTTCAGAAGACATAGACCTGACATTTGACATTCGCAAGTTGATCCCCGACTTAATGGTCAACGGCGGCGAATTACCAGCGAGTAGAAGTCAAGCTAACAAGTGGACGAAAGCGGTCCGAAGCCGGCTAAAGTGGACCCCGAATTTTAGACAGGGGTTTAAGCTACTGTTCTGGAGGACA
>CALBEY010000124.1 GCA_937888805.1 uncultured Burkholderiaceae bacterium | reverse complement strand
TGGTCGGCTACCGCCAAGTTGGCGCTGACACGCCAAGGCTTGCGATCGGCGAGCTCCAAACCCTCAAAAGCCTGCGGGCTGGTGACCTCGTGCAACAAGTGGCGGTCAATATATAGCGTGGCTGTGCCGTCGTCTTGTTGTTGCACCACATGGGCATCCCAAAGCTTGTCATACAAGGTACGTTTCATCGCGCAGGTTTCCGTTTAAGTTCGTCGGTATTGGCGTTTGAGCCGAAACATGGCTTGATTCAGGCGGCTCTCAACACAAAATAATTTTTGTCTTTACTCAGTGGTTCGTTTCATCAATGAATGCTCCTTCGCACCGGGCATTCGGTTCATCGACCCACACCCAACGCAGGCATCACAATTACCACCCTTTTTGATTATGCCATAGGGCGTTAGCAGATCAGGCCTAAGGACAAGGGCACAAATTTAGCCGCCTATTTGGCCAGATGGTCTTGACATTGAGCGCGATGTCGCAAGGCGTGGTCAACCAACACCAAGGCCAAAAGGGCTTCCGCAATCGGGGTGGCTCGAATGCCAACACAGGGATCGTGGCGTCCCAAGGTTTGCACTTGAACAGGCTCGCCCGCTCGATTGATTGATTGGCGTTCAATGCGGATACTGGAAGTCGGTTTGATGGCCAAGCTCACCGTGATGTCCTGACCTGTGGAAATGCCACCTAGAACACCACCCGCGTTGTTGGTTAAAAACCCAGCGGGTGTCATTTCGTCACCGTGCTCAGAACCCCGCTGGGCAACACTGGCGAATCCCGCCCCAATCTCAACCCCTTTGACCGCGTTTAAACCCATCATGGCGTGCGCAATATCAGCGTCCAAACGGTCATAAAGCGGCTCTCCCCAACCGGCGGGCAGCCCAGAAGCCATGACTTCGATGCGAGCACCAATAGAGTCGCCCGCACGGCGCAAGCCATCCATAAAAGATTCCAATTCGGCAATCATGGATGCATTGGCCGCGAAGAAAGGATTGTGTGCAACGTGATCCCAAGACTCGAAGGCGATGTGTAAGGGGCCGAGCTGGCTCATATGACCGCGTATTTCGATGTCGTGATTAAGCTTTAGCCATTTTTTAGCAATGGCTCCGGCAGCCACTGTCGGTGCTGTTAGCCTTGCAGAGGAACGACCGCCGCCTCGTGGGTCTCGCTCGCCATACTTTTTCCAATAAGAAAAGTCGGCGTGTCCAGGGCGAAACGTGTCCGCGATGGCAGCATAATCTTTGCTGCGCGCGTCTTGGTTGCGAATCAGCAAACCAATAGGCGTTCCTGTGGTTTTGCCTTCAAAAACGCCTGAGAGGATTTCAACTTGATCGGGCTCTTGGCGTTGGGTGACGTGGCGAGACTGACCTGGGCGACGACGGTCAAGTTCAACTTGAATGTCCGATTCATCAAGCGCAAGTCCTGGTGGGCAACCATCAACCACACAGCCAATAGCGGGGCCGTGTGACTCACCAAAGTTGGTCACCGAAAATAACTTACCAAGCGTACTGCCAGCCATAAGAAACCCTACTCTCTGATGAATCGACGGCCTTTGCGTCGAATACCTGACTATCAAGTCAACATCACATTATGACATTTTGAGGCAGTGACGAGGCAAAACCAGGCGATTGACGACGGGTTTACAACGGGTCGCCGCTGGTTAATGAAAAAACAAAACATTTATTTGGGGGTGTCGGTGTCGCTTCTGGCTGACGATTTGGCGGCTGCGACTTGTTCAGCTTCAAGCAAAACTTTGGCTGCCTTGGCTGCCCTAGCGGCTCTTTTGGCAGGGTGTACATACATAATTGCCGCTAAAAAAAAGGTCGTCGCCAGCAATATTTCAACCCAAGCCATCAAAATACTCGGCCCTGGCGGATCAGAAGCAACCCGAACAACTCCCTCCATCAAGTAGAGCAAGACCAACATACTGGCCCACTGCATGGTGTACAGACTGCCTTTTGAAACACCCCTAAAGGCAAAGACCAATGGCACCGCCTTCAAAAACAGCAGCGAACCGGGCCTAAGCGGCGCCAAAAAAATTTCCCAAGCCAAACACCATAAAAAAAGCGTAATCAAACTGACCAAGGCCAAGCGTTGCAGGCTCCGAGACAATTTAATGTCTTTCTCGTGATCAGCGCTTGTTATCATGGGTCAACGTTACCTTTTAGTCAGGGTTCTGCATGCTGCGCGACAAGTTACCTCACCTGAAGAGCGCACTGATGCGTATTGTATCGGCAGCCATCCATGATCGGCTGTTTCAGGTCGCCTCAAGTTTGGCGTTCACAACAATTTTGGCGATCGTGCCGTTATTGGCCGTGACCTTATCCTTGATGACGGCCTTTCCAATCTTTGCCGATTTTGAGTCAGCACTTCAGACGTTTTTACGCGAACAATTGATGCCTGAGGCTTTTTCAGAGACGGTCATGCGTTATTTGGACGAGTTTGTTGCGCAAGCCTCGCGTTTATCCACAGTGGGTGGTCTGTTTTTACTGGTGACTGCCGTCTTGGTCATTCTATCCGTTGACGACGCCCTCAATGATATTTGGCATGTTAAGAAGCAGCGTTCGATTGGACAGCGTTTATTGATTTATTGGGCTGTGCTCTCAGTCGGGCCAATTATTCTGGGGGCCAGCATTTGGACATCTTCTTTGGTGGCGCATCAAGCGTTTACGTTAAGCGGTGGCACTGCCCTGCCCTTAGCCCTATTGGGCTCTGGTGCGCCTTTCTTTTTAGGCGGTGTGGCCTGCGCCCTTTTATTTGCCATTGTCCCCAATTGTCGCGTGCCCTTTTGGGTGGCTTTGGTGGGTGGATTCACAACGGCCTTTTTGTTTGAAATGATTAAGTGGGGTTTGGGTCTGTACTTTGCACAGATTCCAACCTACACCGTGATTTATGGTGCTTTTTCTGTGTTGCCCGCCTTTTTACTTTGGATATATCTGTCTTGGTTTGCTGTCTTAATTGGTGCACTCGTGGCTGCAAACTTGCTTACTCACGATCATACCGATCGACATCATGTGCGCTTGCACCATGACAATGTGAGCCCACCCTCCTACAATGATAACCAGCAATCTGTAAGTGAAGGATCCGGCCATGTTGAAAGTCAGTGAAATTTTAAAAATCAAAGGCAGCACGCTTTTTACTGCTTCGCCTGATATGGCAGTCACACAAGCCGTCAACATCATGAGTGAACAAGATATTGGCTCTTTGGTCATCATGGCTCACGGCACCTTGGTGGGCATGTTGACCTTTCGTGAGATTATTCGCCATGTCAACAGCAACGGTGGTGCGATTGGTGAGTTCACTGTTAGGGCCATCATGGATGATGCCCCACTTAGCGTCACGCCCAACACAGATGCCGACGAAGTGCAACGGCTGATGCTAGTCAAGCACGCGCGTTACATTCCCGTGATGGACGGCCCCACGCTGATGGGTGTGATTTCGTTTTATGACATGGCGCAAGCGATTGCAGCCGCCCAGCAATTCGAAAACTCAATGCTTAAGGCATACATTCGCGATTGGCCAAGTGAGAATGACAACACTTAGTCGTTAACTAAGAAAAAAAAACAATGGCGGGCCGAAGGCAGGTTGATCGTGTGTTTTCTTGTTGGCTTATCTTTGAAAAGACAAAAAATGGTGATAGTCCTGGCTAATCCACCCCAACAGCCCGCTCGTGTTTTACCGATCCCAAAGATTGCCACGCTTGCCGAATAAGCGTGGCGTCGCTTAGGTGTAGAGAGGCCGCATCAGAAAGTGCTCGGCGCCAGCGCCGAGCACCAGCGCGGCCTTGCCAAAGACCCAGCAGTGGGCGCACCAGGACCCTTAAGGGCACGCCTTGACGCATCTGCGAGCCAGCGTATTGAACCAAGGCCTCAATTAACTGTGCTTCATCAACATCATCAGGCCGGTGCTGTAAGTGTTTAGACAGCCGAACCAATACCGCTGGGTCGTGCCAAGCGGCTCGCCCCAACATAACACCGTCAAATGTTTCCCACGCTTGGGCACAGTCTTGAACAGCCGTTAACCCGCCGTTTAAAACAACAACCGCATCAGGGAAATCACGCTTGAGCTGAGCCACCTGATCGTACTGTAAGGGTGGCACATCTCTATTTTCTTTGGGTGATAAACCAGCAAGAATGGCATGACGTGCGTGAACCACGAAGACGCGGCAGCCCACATCGTATAGCGAGCCCACAAAGTCTTGCACGAATGCGTAGGTTGTGGTGCCGTCGAGCCCCAGACGATGCTTAACTGTCACGGGCACGTCAACGGCGTCTTGCATGGCTTTGACACAATCAGCAACAAGCTGCGGGTCTCGCATCAGGCAAGCGCCAAAGGCCCCCTTTTGCACGCGATCAGATGGACAACCACAATTCAGGTTAATTTCATCATAGCCCCAGCGCTCGCCGAGTTTGGCACTCGCGGCCAGCGCAGCCGGATCGCTGCCACCCAGTTGAAGCGCAACCGGGTGTTCAGCCACATCAAAATCCAAATGCCTGGCCTGATCACCGTGCATCAAAGCACCCGTGGTAATCATTTCCGTGTAAAGCCGTGCTCTCGGGGCCAACAGCCGATGAAAGAATCGACAGTGTCGGTCAGTTACATCGATCATGGGGGCGACACATAATGCCCATGGGCTAAATATTTGATTTTGCGATAATTTATCTAAAGTCATTTTTGGTATATTGAGCTGTGTGCACTATTCGATGCACATGGAGTGCACATGAACTGCATAATCGAATAACATTCGACCATTGATAACAGGTTCACAGTGTGTACACGATGGCTACTTTTACCCAGATTACCCTCAGGAATCTGAATATTGGTAAATCGCGACTTCTTCATGCAGAACTCCCTCAGATTGAGAAAATTCTACCTTTAACGACCGCTTTTTTCAGGGACGATTAACAAACTA
>CALBEY010000123.1 GCA_937888805.1 uncultured Burkholderiaceae bacterium | reverse complement strand
ACTACCGTCGCCATCAAACCAGACAGCCACCCAGGCAACAACCTAGTCGAACCCCGCACCCAAAAAGTCAGCACGAATCCACCGCGATCAATCAAATGAAAGAAGTACCCGCAAAACCAGCGGGCATGACACCAGCAAAACACCCTGAATCAGAAATCCAGAAAGAGAATTGTATTTCGCGAACCATCGGGAAGTCACGCTATGTCGTCAAACTGCCCGTGAATGCAGCACAAAAACGTCAGTGCGCATCGCCGCTAGTGGGTTCCAGTTGATTTTCAGGATCAATGGCGCGGGGGAAAGATTTGTCAATCCGCGGTCAAGCTCTCTAAACAGTTTGCTAATCTTTCCAATGAGTGCGGCTCGCTGACAACAGATCTGCCCATTTGTCCGGTGGGTACCCACGCGTCAACATTCGTTGGAAGACGGCATAGGGATCATTTTTACTACCGGATGCTCGCAAGGTATTCTCATCATTGACCCACGCAAAAATGATGATTCGGGTTTTGGAGTCAAACCGAAAAAACAATCTGAATCGCCGACCGATTTTTGCTCGCCGCCAATGGCGGAATGCGACGCCCATCGTATTGCCTTGCCGATAATCTTCGCGATTCGGATCGCTTGGCACAGCCTCTAAGATCAACTTTGACAGCGCATTAAACAACCGAACGTTGGCGTTGGTCTCAAAGCCTCGTGGGCCTTGCTTTTGTGTACGTTGAACAGCGGTTTGAAGCTTTAGTAATTGCTCAATTAAGCATTCGTGAAAGAGTAAGTTCCACCCATTACGTTGAATCACAACGCCACGTCTCCGTCAATATTTGCCTCTAGGTCGACTGATTTCGAAAGTGTTGCTAGCATTGATTCTAAAAGATCGTCAGGCAAGCTTGACAGGTGACGACCGTTCCGAACGTCCGCCTCAAGCAACGTCAAGAAGTGGCCGATGGCCGGATCCTCGTGTTCAGGACCCTCGGCTCGGGTCACCACGACTTTTGAGTCGTGCAGGTCAAACGCCACTTTGTCGCCAAAGTCCAAACCAAGGGCCTGACGGATTGGCTTGGGAAGCGTAATTTGGCCTTTTGCGGTAACAGTTGCTAATTCATGAATGGCTGGCATTGCTTTCTCCTGTGATTAGAATAATTGTAAGGAAAATTCCTTACCAAGTCAAGCCATAAGCCTTCCAGGTGCCCAATACCGACCAACAATAGTGACCAAAAGTCTCAGATCGAGTATGTTTTTTCGCGAGTAACAACAGCAGCGTCTTTAGGTGGGTTTAACAACGGCTTTGCTGGTAGCCCAAATACTGTCAAAACATTCAGTAGACTGCAGCTATCTGGCCTCAGACAACTCGGCTAATACGTAGCTGCTGCTGCGCCCGCCCGACGGGTCCTTACACAAAACGCCCTGAGCAATCAGGTCATTGATGTCGCGCAGCGCCGAGTCGGCAGAGCACTTGGCGATGGCCGCCCATTTTCGACTGGTCAGTTTGCCCTCAAACCCATCGAAACCGCTAAGAAACCGATCCAACACGTTGATTTGTCGTTCATTCATTGGTGTGTGCGCCCACACCCGCCAAAACCGAGCTTTAAAAAGCACAGCGGCTAGAGACAACTCAGCACCTTCAAGCGCCCGCAATAAACAACCCAAAAACCACATCAACCAGCGCGTGATGTCCAAGCTGTCTTTCTGCGCCGCCTCGAGCTCGTCGTAATATGCGTTGCGTTCACGTTGAATCTGGGCAGATAGACTGTAATAGCGGGGTGCCAAACCTTCAGCCCGACTCAAAGCCATGTCACCGATGGCCCGCGCTATCCGACCATTGCCATCGTCAAAGGGATGTAACGTGACAAACCATAAGTGTGCCAAACCCGCCTTAATCACTGGTTCATCCGTCTCTGATTGGTTAAACCATCGCAAAAAAATATCCGTTTCTTTTGCCAAGCGTTCGGCAGGTGGCGCCTCGAAATGCACCTTTTGACGGTGCAAGGGCCCTGAAACCACCTGCATGGCACCCGTCGCATCACTGCGCCACACCCCCACATCGATCGCGACCATACCCGAGCGACCCGTGGGGAACAACGCCGCATGCCATGCAAACAACCTTGAAGCCGTTAAAGGCGAATCAGCTTTTGCAGTGGCATCAAGAACCACGTCAACAATGCCATCCACCATCCGGTCGGTTGGCGCCAAAGAACCGATATCAAGTCCCATTTTTCGGGCGACCGATGAACGCACCGTTTCAAGACTGAGCGTTTCGCCCTCAATGGCACTCGTCTTAATCACATCCTCTGTCAGCATCGAAAGGTTCGCCTGACTCTGCACAGTCATGCCCAAGTCTTGCATACGACCTAGCAAACGCCCCTGAGCCAAGCGAACGCTACCCAGCAAAGGCGCCAGCACTCGCGACTCGTACTGCCAATTAGGCCAGTCAGGTAATTGCCAGATATAAGATGTGTCAGGCATGGGTTCAATACCACCAGAAAAACCAGGCTATCGGGCGAGCCTGATGGTCTAAAAAAGAAGTCTGTTTTTGAGAAAACACTCACTCAACCGAAGAAAAAACAGAGCAAAGAAAGCAAACAAAACTCACAAAACAACGACCCCGCTGTGAATCGGTTAATGCGGCGAATAGGGCGCATAATCACCGCAACTTATGCGGTGATTATGCGCCCTATTCGCCGCAAACTCAAGATCAATGACCAATCACTCAAGCAATGTTGCAGCCAACAAGATCCAAATCAAGAACCCACGTACCCCCACGAGGCGAGTCTGCCTTCATGGCCTACACACCTTCTAATGCCGAACAGACACCCTGTAAATGTGAGCAGGTATCAAACAAACATCAGACAAACACTCAACTAACACGGGCAAAGAACCAACAGCCAACGGTTTCAAGCGAAATCACATGTAAAAAGAGCCTAATATGGTTTACGATAAACAAAAGCACATATCAGTCATAGCCAGCCGTCATACCCATGGCATCAATCTGTCACGTGTCACTGGCAATAAAACTCAGTAACCTAACCAAGCAATCGGTTGCCAAAGCGATATGATCGGAAATGCGCTGCTAGTGGTCAAGACAAGAAAATGAAGTAGAAGAGCAAGAGCAAAGCCAAAAACGCAAAAAGATAAGAACCACAAAAATAGCCATACCAGAACAGCACAAAAAGAACAGCAATCACCAAACATAACAACGACTAACACCGTCATACCCATCGCCGCACATTTAGGGGCTTAACCATGAACACGATTACCGACGCCAAGCATCTGGAACAGACCACTGAACTGGACATGTCAAACTTTTGGATGCCGTTTACGGCCAACAAACAGTTCAAGGCCGCGCCTCGAATGTTTAAGAAAGCCAAAGGCATGTACTACACGACAGTCGATGATCGCCAAGTGATCGATGCCGTGGCTGGTTTGTGGTGTGTGAATGCAGGTCACGGTCGCGAAGAAATCGTACAAGCCGTTACCCAACAAATGTCACAGATGGATTACGCGCCAACCTTTCAAATGGGTCACCCCATTGCCTTTGAAGCCGCGACCCGTCTGGCACAGATCATGCCCGCAGACATGGACCGGATCTTCTTTACCAACTCAGGTTCAGAAGCCGTCGACACCGCCTTAAAAATCGCCTTGGCTTATCACCGCTCACGTGGCGAAGGCCAGCGTACCCGTTTGATCGGTCGTGAGCGCGGCTATCACGGCGTGGGTTTTGGTGGCATTTCAGTTGGCGGCATCTTGCCCAACCGCAAAGCTTTCTCAGCCAACATGATTCCTGGCGTGGATCACATGCCCGCCACCCTCAACATAGAAAAAGCCGCCTTCAGCCGTGGCCAACCCGCTTGGGGTGGACACTTGGCCGACGAATTAGAAAAAATAGTCGCATTGCATGACGCCTCAACCATCGCCGCCGTCATTATTGAACCCGTATCAGGCTCAGCCGGCGTCTTGCTGCCACCTCAGGGTTACCTGCAGCGCCTGCGTGACATCTGCACCAAGCACGGCATCCTGTTGATATTTGATGAAGTCATCACCGGCTTCGGTCGCTTGGGCAAAGCCACCGCCAGCGAATTCTTTGGCGTTACACCAGACCTCATCACCATGGCCAAAGCCATCAATAACGCCGCCATCCCTATGGGTGCTGTTGCCGCACACCGTAACGTTCACGACACCATCGTGCACGGCGGCCCAGCCAACGCCATCGAACTCTTCCACGGCTACACCTACTCGGCACACCCAGCCGCCGCCGCAGCGTGTATCGCCACCCAAGACATCTACGAACGCGAAGCCCTGTTCGAGCGTTCAGCTGCCATGGCACCCGTCTTTGAAAAAGCCATCCACAGCCTCAAAGGCGAGCCAAACGTCAAAGACATCCGAAACCTCGGATTGGTTGGCGGCATTGAACTCCAATCACGCGAAGGCGCCCCAGGCACCCGTGCCTACGACGCCTTCTTAAAATGCTTCCAAAATGGCGTCATGGTTCGCTTCACCGGTGACACACTCGCCTTCTCACCACCCCTGATCGTCGAAGACTCACACATCGACCAGATCTTCGAGACAGTCAGAAAAGCCATCCGCGAAGTCGCCTGACCGGACAGCGCAAAAGAGAAACAAATCAACAAAACACCCTAGTTTGGCCTAAACCCCCAAACCAAGCCAGAAAAAGAAAGCGCGTAAAGGCCAATCCGTTACGCGCTTTCTTTAATTTAAGACCGCCACTCGAAAAACCACAAACCATGTCTCCTTTGTCGGCGTCAACTCGATGTTTGTGGTTTAAAGACACATTTATTCATAGCGTTAAATCAGTAAATTGATGATTATTTGTCGTGTTTTTTGGTTTGAAGATGAGTTTTCAGGAAGCTTTTGTCGTGAATTTTGAATTCAAACACCAAATTTGTCGCTTTTTTTGTTCTTACCGACTAAGTGTTGAGCGCAAACAACCTTTTTGACACACCTAAGTTGCCCGATGCATTTGTTAGCGACATCAAGCCACACTCAGTCTGCAATCAGCGATACCCATTTGGGTTCATTTGCTGCCATCGCCACGCGTCAGCACACATGTCATCAATGCCCAGCTTGGCCTGCCAACCCAATCGCTTCATCGCCAGAGACGGGTCCGCGTAACAAACCGCCACATCACCCGGTCGTCTATCCACCACTTCAAACCGAACAGGCTTACCAGAGGCTTTTTCAAAAGCAGCCACCAAATCCAGCACACTGAACGGTTGACCCGTGCCAAGGTTCACCGTCAGTGGTTTGGCCAAGCCATTTTCTCTGTACGTTTCAAGAGACCTCAACGCCGCCAAATGGCCAGCCGCCAGATCTTGCACATGAATGTAGTCACGCAAGCCCGTCCCATCAGGGGTGGGGTAGTCATTGCCAAAGACAGAAAGCTTTTCTCGAAGACCCACCGCCACTTGCGCAATGAAAGGCATCAAGTTGTTGGGAATGCCGCTTGGGTCTTCACCAATAAGCCCTGAAGGATGCGCACCCACCGGATTGAAGTAGCGCAACAGCGCCACTTGCCATTTGGGGTCAGCCGCACACAAATCACGCAAAATGTCTTCCACCATGCGCTTGGTGCGTCCATAAACACTCATGGGGGACAAAGGCGCATCCTCTGCATACTGACCACTGCCTTGATCGCCATACACCGTCGCTGAAGAAGAAAAAACCACGGTGTAGACACCAGCCCTTTGCATTTCTTCAAACAAACACAAACTACCCGATACATTATTGTCGTAGTAGCGGGCTGGTTGAGACTGAGATTTACCCACCGCTTTCAAAGCCGCAAAATGAATCACCGCAGAAATCGGATAGGTCGCAAACAAATCACGCAGTGCCGCTCGGTCACGCACGTCAGCCTCAACCAGCGTGACATCCTGCCCAGTGATCTCTCTTACACGTGCCAAGCTTTTCAAGTGACTATTTGACAGGTTATCCAACACCACCACATCGAGCCCAGCCTCTAAAAGCTGCACTACCGTGTGTGAACCAATGTACCCCGCACCACCAGTCACCAAAATAGTCATTGCGTCATCCCAATAAAACACAAACACACGGTGGCATTTGCCCCAAGGTTCAACCAAACCCAACTCGAAGCAAAAACATCTAGCTGCAAGCACCTAAGTTTATGCCATCGTGCCGCCCGAGCACCTAAACCACCAAAAGGCATGAAGTATGCAAACCCAAACCAATCCAAACCACACCAAACCAAGCCCGCCACCCAAAAGATCCGACATACAATCAGAACAAGTATTTGTTTA
>CALBEY010000122.1 GCA_937888805.1 uncultured Burkholderiaceae bacterium | reverse complement strand
GCCATGATGGATTTTCAGGTATCGCGCTACCTCAACGATGGCGATACGCCCACACGTGTCGGTAACGATCACCCCACGAGCAGCCCAATGGGTCTGTTTACGGCTTCCGATGGCGTCTTTAATATCGGTGCATCCGGACAAGGCAATTGGTATCGATTGTGCGAGTTGATGCATCACCCTGAATGGCTAGAGGATCCAGACTTCGAAACAGAAAAGCTGCGTGTCACCAACCGCGCGAAATTGACGGCGCTACTAGAAGTTGAGTTTGCCAACAATACCGTTGATCACTGGGTCATGGCGCTAAACAATGCCGGTGTGCCTGCTGGCCCTGTCTACAACGTGCCCCAGGTTTTTGAAGACAACCAGGTCAAGCATTTGAATGTGGTCGCCACACTGCCCAATGTTTATGACAAAGACATGCACTACATTACTCAGCCAATGACCCTTTCACGCACACCAGCAGCGGTTAAAACTGCCGCCCCAAAGTGGGGTGAGCACACCGACGAGGTGCTTAGCGAAGTTGGCTTTAACGCTGAACAGATCAAGGCGTTTTATGACGCAGGGGTGGTCTAAGATGGGTGAAATTCGATCAAACATTGATGCACAAGGTATCGCGACCGTCACACTATCCAATCCAACTCGCATGAATGCCATGCAGTTACAAATGTGGCGTGCGCTCCAAGAGACCATGCAAGCCCTTTCCAATGATACAAAAGTGCGTGTTGTGGTCTTGCGTGGTGACGGTGATGCCGCCTTTGTGTCTGGGGCGGATATCTCAGAGTTTGAGTCCGTACGCGCAACACCTGATGCCGTCCTGATATATGACGAGATGGTCGAAGCCGCAGAAGATGCTATTGGCGCTTGCAGAAAACCGGTTATCGCAGCCATTTCGGGGGTGTGTTACGGCGGTGGCTTGGGTATCGCACTGTCTTGCGATCTGCGTTACAGCAACCACGATGCGCGCTTTTGTTTACCCGCGGGCAAACTTGGGCTGGGCTACGGACTTGATGACGTCAGGCGTATGCATCGTATTCTTGGCACGGCAAACGCCACCGAGTTGTTGTTAACCGCCAATGTCTACAAAGGTCCCCAAGCGGTGAGTCTTGGCTTGGCACACGCCTGCGTTGATGATGTGTTCACCCATGCTCAGACCGTCGCTGAACGCGTTGCCAGCTTTGCCCCGCTAACCTTGCGTTCGGTAAAAATGGCATTACAACACCTCGGGCAGGTCGTGGGTGCACCAAGCCCCGACGAGATCTCAGCGGCAGTGACTGCCTGCTTTGATAGCGAGGACTACGTAGAAGGTCGGCAAGCTTTTGCAGAAAAAAGAACGCCGAACTTCAAGGGCCGTTAATCCATCCTTTGCAAATAGACAACTGACTGATAAGAGGCTTTCACGATGAGTCATCCACGCGTACCGTATCGTTTTTCTGATAATGGCCCTGATTTACATCCGCACGCGGATGGGCCTATTCTGGTTCACTTGGTTATTAATGTCGAAAACTGGAGTTTTGATGCGGCCATGCCACGCACCATCATCACCCCGCCCCATGGTAAAGAAACCATCCCTGATGTACCAAACTTTTCATGGGTTGACTACGGCATGCGCGCCGGATTACCGCGCATGATTGAAGCGATCCACCAACGCGGCCTACCCGCCTCAACAAGCATCAACGCCAGCGTCATTGACGCCTACCCAGGCGCAGCCGAAGCCATGCTGGCGGTGGGTTGGGAGTTCATCGGCCACGGCATGCACCAAAAATCGATCCAACAAGCAGGCACGGAAGAAGAGGTCGTGGCCCAATCCTTAGAAAAACTACGGCGCTTTAGTGGCCAAGCCGTAAGCGGTTGGCTGAGCCCCGGTTTGCGAGAGTCTGAACGCAGTCCTGATGTGCTCAAATCAGAAGGTGTGCGCTACGTGTTTGACTGGTGTATGGATGACTTGCCCAACTGGATGCGAACCGACCATGGGCCGCTACTGAGCATGCCTTACAACCTTGAACTCAATGACTCCATCATTTACGCGATTGAAAAACATGTCACAGGTCAGTTTTTAGACCGCACGCAACGCTCGCTCGCCCTATTTGAAAAAGAAGCCGTGAAACGCCCTAGGGTGCTGGCAATCGGTTTGCACCCTCACTTGATGGGCGTGCCACACCGCTTTGGTGAGTTTGAAGCCATGCTTGACGCACTCATGGCCAGTTCAAAAACCACGTTTTTACGGCCAGCACAAATCGCTGACTGGTTTGAAGCACAGGTACCCTCCACTTAAAAAAGTGCCGTTAGAGCGAATGCGCTAACGGCACTTGGGTACTTAAATGACGATATCGCCAATTAACGGTGACTACTTCTGCGATATACCTGCTTCTTTAACAGTCACGCCCCAAGCCGCATAATCATCCTTGATACGCTGCGCGGTTTGCGCTGGTGTGAAAATCATCGGCTCGTAAGCTTGAAACTTGATGGTCTGCTGCAGCTCTTTGGATTGCATGGCTTTTGCCATCTCTGTGGTTAACCGTTTTTGCACATCAGCAGGCAAACCCTTGGGTGCCACAACGCCAAACCAAATCGTAGCGTCAAATCCTGGAAAACCCGACTCAGCAATGGTGGGAACGTCTGGGAACATCGAGCTGCGGTCAGCAGATGAAACCGCCAAAGCCCTCACGGTTCCTGCCTGGATGTGCTGAGCAGCCGCACCCAACGAAGAGAACAAAAACGGCACATGACCACCGAGTACCTCTGTCATCGCCGGTGCGCCACCCTTGTAGGGAATGTGCGTGATGTCAAGTCCCGCGGCCTTTTTGAATTGCTCGCCAGCCAAGTGCCCAACACCGCCCACACCAGATGTGCCATAGCTCCAAGCGGCCGGGTCTTTTTTGGCTAATGCAATCAATGAGGCCACATCAGTGGCTGGTGATTTTGCTGGAACCACAATCACCACACCACCACCACCCACCATGCCCAAGGGCGTGAAATCTGTTAGCGGATCATAGCCAAGCTTGCGAATATGCGGCACGATCGTCATTGGCCCCGAATCGGTCAGGTGCACGGTGTAGCCATCAGCGGGCTGTCGGGCCAGGTAATCAAGTGCGATCGTGGCGCCACCACCTGGCTTATAGTCAAAAACAAAGTTTTGACCCAGCCCTTTTTGCATTTCTTCTGCCAGCGGTCTCGCCAACTTATCGGCTGCACCACCCGGCGTATAGCCAATAACCATCTTAATTGGTCGATCAGGGTATTGAGCAAATGCCGTTGAGGCGACTCCAAGTGTGACTAACGCACCAGCAACTAATCTTATCAATTTCATCATTATCTCCAACCTGTTTCAGTTTTATTCAGGACTAAACACACGGTCTGGCTCTGGCAGGCCTTTGACTTCCAAGGCATTGCCTGAGGGATCCAGTACCAAAAAAACCGATTGCTCACGCATCGTACCTGTGAAAATTTGGGTAGGCTGCATGGCAAAAGGTACCTTTGCCTGCGTCAGGCTTTCCAGCAATTGGTCGTAAACCGGTTGCTGGACAATCACACCGAAGTGACGCAATGGGTATTGGTCTTTGCCAATATCAACTGATCGGTGTGATGACTCTTCTACGGACAACTGCCCCACAAGGTGATGTCCGAAAAAGTCGATATCCAAACGGTCGCTTTGGCGGCGGGTGATTCGACAACCCAGTATCTCGCCATAAAACCGTTCGGCTTGTTCCGTATCGTGAATGGGAATAGAAAGGTGCAACATGGTTGTCATCATTGGCTCCCCTGCAACGCCTGCCAGTCTCTACGAATCCAATAACTGGTCAGGCACCAAAACAATCGCCCCTTTGGTTGCTCTGCTTTCCAACATTTCATGCGATTTGGCGGCTTGGCTTAGCGGTAACACCGCTTCAATATCCAAACGCAAACCAGGGTCAGCCAACCGCTCAAAAACTTCTTGGCTCATGGCCAACATATTGGCGCGATCAGCCACATATGTTTTAAGCGTCGGACGACAAACCCAGAGTGATTTTGAATGCAATCGCTGCAGTGCAAAGCCCTCGACTTGACCAGAGGCAGTGCCGTAATTCACCACAAGGCCTTTGGGTTCCAAGCTTTCAAGCGAACCGTCAAAGGTGTCTTTACCAACCGAGTCAAACACCACACTGACGCCTTGGCCACTGGTGATACGCATGATCTCGGCGGCAAAGTCTTGGGTGCGATAATTAATCGCATGATCTGCGCCAAGTGTCCGAACAAAGGCAATTTTTTCATCGGACCCTGCCGTCGCAAAAACCTCTAGTCCCAATTGTTTGGCCCATTGCACCAAAATCTGACCAACGCCACCCGCGGCAGCGTGGATCAGGACTTTTGTACCTGGTGGCAAGGGACGCATTTGCTTTAACAAATACTGCGCAGTCAGCGCCCGCACCATACCAGCGGCAACACGAATGTCATCCAAAGACTCAGGTACGGCAATGATGCGGTCCGCTGGCACCGCCACATGAGTGCAATAACTACCCACGCCAGCATTGGTATAAGTGACTTTTTCACCGACGCTCAGACCAACGACAGCTTTGCCAAGCGCCAACACGCGACCAACACCGCTGACACCTGGCACAAAAGGCGGCGTGGGATTGTGCGAGTGGGGCTGACCGGCCCGTAAGTAGATCTCAACAAAATTCACAGCCACAGCAGTGTGCTCAACGAGCACCTCGTTTTCCGTTGGCACGGGCATGGTAATCGGCTGAGCCTGCAACACATCAGGTCCGCCAAGAGCGGTCACAAAAACGGCGAATGGTGCTTGCATGATGACACTCCAACAAATTCACTTAAGCGTTATTTATCTCTAATATTCTTATAACGACAGGCAGGGTGATTGGCAAGACAAAGGTATGCTCGCACTGTGACGATGCTTGATCGACACCGATACGGGATGATGAATCAAAAACGTGTTTTTTTGATAGGAAAAGACACTTTGCACGATGACAAAAAAGGCTGAGAGCCACCATGAGTGGAACTCAGCCTAGTTAATGCCAATGAGGCTAGCTTGTTTGCTTAATTTCGCTGGTTCAACGATTGGGTTGCAATCAGCCTTCTTCTTTTACGCGGTAAACCAACACGGCCATGTGAGCCAGTGACAGTACCTTGCCAGTGACACTGCCCAACAAAAGTCGCGACAAGCCACTGCGACCATGACTACCCATAAAAATAAGATCACAGCCATGCGTTTGAGACGCATCCACGATGCCATCGGCCACGTTAAAGTTTGTGACCGAGTCATGTGTCACCTTGACGCCAGCCGTCTCTGCGCGATCAACAATGGCCTGCAGGTACTTCTTGGCCTGGTCAGCGGTCGCTTTTTCGTAATCTTCGTCTGTAATTGCGTAAGCGGCTGCCATGCCATCAAACCCAATGGTGGCTGCAAAAGGCTGGCCAACATGCAGTGCAACCACTTCAGCACCCACTGAACGGGCGAATGTAATTCCAGCGTTGGCTGATTGAGCGGACAACGCCGAACCATCTGTTGGGATCAAAATCTTCTTGAACATGGTTTTTACTCCCTTGTTACGTACATATCAGACCTCGATAGACCGGTCTCGACCTCATGCTAGCCCAAATCAAGTCGGCATGTGTAACGAACTTTTACCAAACTTGATCAAGATCAATGAATTGACGCGTCACTAAAGTCGCAATCGAGCCTCACCCTTGCCCAATGGCGGCTCGATACAGGACGGTACAACGGGTGCCCGTGCGGCAATAGGCTAAGACTGGTGCTGGCATGGTCTGTAGTAACTCTGAAAACTTAATCACGTCTTCTTGTGTCATGCCACCACTGATTACGGGCTGAAACTCAACCCGCAGGCCAGCAGCGCGAGCCGCAGCCGAGACAGCTTGCGCTGTCGGCTGATCTGGACCGCCTTCATAGTCGGGGCGATTGATGATGACACTCTTAAAGCCAGCGGCCGCCACGGCTGCCATATCGTCAGGGCTGAGTTGTGGGGCCACAGAAAAATCGGGCGTGATTTGACTAATTGGGGTCGACATCCGTAAAACTCCGTATGATTGCGAATAATGTGAGCGTACTGAATCATGATACTGAAGTCACGTCAATGCAAGGCAGAACCACAATTACGACCGTCGGGCAACTCGCCGAGTGTCGTTATCCGCTATATCGACCCGAACAGCATCAACAGCCAGACACTAAACAATCACGTGTTGCCTTGGCTTAGTTTAGAAGAGCAAGAACGCATGAGAAAGTTTTCTAAGGCATCCTTGTCTCATGTTTTTTTGGCTGCCCACGGCCTCAAACGCAATGTTTTGGCACAAATGACGGGCTGTTTACCCAGTGAGTTGCAATTCGAGGCAGCTGAGCAGGGTAAGCCGCTGGTCAGTGGCCCTGCAATTGCCACTGACTGGCACTTTAACCTAAGCCACACCCATGGCTTAGTGGCTGTCGCGGCCAGTTGCCAGCCCGTGGGCATTGACGTTGAGGACCTGTCACGTCAGGTGCCAGACCTTGATATTGCCAAACGCTACTTTTCTCGCCGCGAGTACCAACACATTGCAGCGACTGCACCCAGCGAACAAGCACGGTTATTTCTGCAGTATTGGACCTTAAAAGAAGCGTTTCTCAAAGCGGAAGGTTGGGGCCTGTCGCAGCGATTGGATGCGGTTGAATTTGATCTGTCTGAGGATATTGCACTATCAGTGCTCGACTTGGCCGCCCAACCCACAAAATCTTGGCGCTTTTGGCAACATCAGCCCAACGGCTCTCACCTGATGAGTGTCGCGCTCATCACCAACACCCTCGATTTGCATACGGCCATTGACTGTCAGCCTTGGCATCCGACCGATTGGCAACCCAGGCATTAGCCTAGCCCGGGTAGACACATCGGAACCCGACATAGACAGCATAAAAATCAGCAGCTTTATACTGCATCCCAGTTGCCTTCATCTGACTCGAACCGTACCACCAAGAGCCGCCGGCTGTTAGTCGGGAATCGCCGTTGGCATCAAGCAGCCATTCCCACACGTTGGCGCCCATGTCATACAAGCCATTGACGCCAGGCGCAAAGCGACCCACAGGCGCGTGTCGTGCCCAACCATCCTGATTGCCAACGGTATTGGCGCCGACAGGATCATTGCCCGTGGGGTAGGGGTAAGTAACGCCTGACTCGAACGGCGCAGGTGGCTGGCTGCGTGATTCTTGATAGGCTGCCCGCCCCCATTGCGCTTGGGTGGGTAAGTCGCCACCGCGCGCTTGGCAAAAGGCCCGCGCCTCAAACCAGCTCACATGCACAGCGGGCTCGTTGGGCAGCGCCGGCTCACCAAATGGCGTGCGCACGGTCCAACCTGCTCGCCTTTGCCACCCTGCTCGATACTCAAAGCCACCGCCCTCGCGCTCGGCGGCTGTCACAAGATTTTGTCGCTTTGAATAGTCAAGAAAATCACCAATGGTCACTTCTGTGCGATCAATGACGAAGGCATCTGTCCCTAAACCAATGGGTATGCGCTCGGGTGAGGCCACCGCCATTGTTGAGACACAACCTATTGCCGCGATGATGATGACCGTCATCTTCATATGATGCATACCTTAAAGCGTTTCAAATTCGCATTGCTGTTAGCGATTCTTTGCGTAATACTCCTGATAGATCATACTCATTAATAAGGAGGCAGCATGATTCTCATTGGCCGTTATTTATCGCCTTTCGTGCGCCGAGTTGGCGTGACCCTCAATTGGCTTGAAGTGCCGTTTGAACACCTTTCGCTCTCGCCTGGCACGGACGGGGCCAAAGTTCGCCCCTATAACCCGATGAATAAAGTGCCTGCGGTTGTGCTTGATGGCGGTGAAATTTTGATCGACAGCACGTTAATTTTGGATAGCCTGCTAGAAACGATACCCGAGCAAACTTTGCTACCCGCTTCGGGCTTGGCGCGACGTGATGTACTGCAGCGCAGCGGCATCATGACCAGCGCCTTAGACAAAGCGGTGGCCGCTCTCTATGAAAAGACCAAACGCCCACAAGAAAAGATTCACCAGCCCTTTCTCGATACCCTGACCGAACAGACACGTGCAGGGGTCGATCAAATCGAATCCCTCGTGCTTGACGGTCAGTTTGGTAGCGTCAACGAGGCCACTTTGGCTGACATCACGGCAGCAGTGGGTTACAGCTTTATCCGCGCAATGCTACCTGAGGTTATTTCAAGCGAATCGCACCCCGCGCTTGCGAACCTTGCGAACAGTTTTGAGGCGACTGACGCCTTTAAGGCTTGCCGACTCAAAGCATGAACAATGCGCCGACCTTCTACGGTTGGCGCATTGTATGGGCTTGTTTATTTATTGCCTTTATCGCTTGGTCCTTCGCGCTGTACGGACCAAGCGTATATATTTACTCCCTCAGTGAAAAACCGGGCTGGTCCGTTGGCCAAATATCCCTGGCCTTGACGTTTTCATTTCTTATCAATGCCTTTTCGATTGGCTTTGTCGGTTCAATAATTGGCCGTCACGGCCCTCAACTGATCATGACTGTGGGCGCTGTTTTGATGGCGCTTGGTCTCGCCGCGATTGGGCAAATCACTGAACCCTGGCAAGCCTTTATTGCTTTCCCACTCATGGGTCTTGGGTGGTCGTGCTTATCGACGATTGCCATTTCAGCCACCATTGCCCCGTGGTTTGAGCGTTTTCAAGGCAAAGCCATCTCTATCGCGCTTTTGGGTGCCAGCTTGGGTGGCATGCTCGGCATTCCGATTACGCTTGCATTGGTGTCTTGGCTTGGCTTTCCCATGGCGATGGCCACCATAGCCGCCATGGTCGTACTCGGGGTGGTGCCGATTGCCTTATTTGTCTTGCGTCGTCGACCACAGGACATTGGGCTTGAGCCTGACGGCATATCGACTGATGGCGTGAACGCGCCATCAGTCAGCCGATCCTGGACACGCCCGCAAGCGCTTCAGACATTTGCACTGCAATCTGTCATTTTGACCTTCGGGGTTGCCTTAATGGTTCAGATCGGCTTCTTAAGCCATCAAGTCAATCTGCTGCAAACCTTCGTCACACCTGCGATGACAGCCCTGATTGTCTTGGCATCCGGCGCGCTCGCTTTCTTAGGCAGGATATGGCTTGCGCGGGTGGCTGATCGACTCAATATTCGATTGATCGCAAGCGCCGTGCTGATCTTGTCAGCTATCGGACTCATCGTCACTGCCATGGCCAACACAGCCTTGGTCTTGATCGTCGGCATCCTACTGTTTGGATTCAATGTGGGCAACTTAACGACCCTGCCCGCCCTGATCGTGCGACGTGAGTTTGGTGCCACTTCGTTTGGCAAGGTGTTTGGCATCACCGGTACCTTCATGCAACTGCTCTCAGCCCTTGGGCCCGCTATTTTTGGGTTGATGCACGACCGAACGGGAAGCTACTCATTGGCGATTAGCTTGGCGGCTGTTTTGATGCTCATGGGTGCCATACTGATTGTGGCAGCGCGCAAGCACCCGCCAACCCCTGTTTGATGGCAAAGGCTAGCGATTGCTCGCGTGCTGCTTCTGTTATCTGTTTTCAGGCTGCTCTTACGTGAGTGGCGCCGCACAGTGCTTCACAAATCCTGCTCGGCCTGACACGTTTTTAAACCACTGATCGAGCGCTGGCGTGTCGGGTCGCTCTTGAACCAACGAAACCCAGCGAAACATCAAAAGGGCCAACGGAATATCGCCAATCGTAAAAACATCACCGGCCACGAAAGGCTGCTTTTTTAGGTGATCATCTAGAATTAAGAATATTTTGGCCAGGCTAACGCTATTGTCTGCCACAACTTGCCTGTTTCTTTGATCGGGTGGTGTGCGCACTAGGTTTTGAAACACAGGGCGCAAGTGAACCCAGACGATACTGCCGCTCCAATCCATCCACTGATCGGCTCTTGCGGCCACTTGCTCATCCGCGGGCATGAGTGTGCCACGACCGTGCCGTGTCGACAGGTAGCGCAAGATGGCGTGTGATTCCCACAACACAAAATCGTCTTCCTTCAAAACAGGTACCAAGCCATTGGGATTCATGGCCTTAAAAGCTGCCGTGTCGTTAACGCCATACTGCAAACCAGCGTCAATTCGATCGTAAGCCAGTCCGAGCTCTTCCAAACCCCACAATACCTTTTGTACGTTCAGCGAATTTGTTCGCCCCCAGATCGTGATCATTGGTGGTCTCCCGTTGTTGTTTGTGTATGCTTTAGGATAGACGAAAATCAGAACCTTACAGGAGAGTCACACCGATGCGGCAAGTTAAATTTGCAGAATTACAGTCTCTGGTTGGCACGGAAATCGGCACCAGCCAATGGTGGCTAATTGATCAAGCGAGAATTGATAAATTCGCTGAGGCCACGGGCGATTTTCAGTGGATCCACGTTGACCCTGAAAAAGCCAAAACCTCTAAGTTTGGTAGCACGATTGCCCATGGTTACTTGACCCTATCCTTGCTGGCAGGCATGCGTTTTCAAACGTTCGAAGTCACCGAAACCAGCATGGCGGTTAATTACGGCATGAACAAGGTTCGGTTTTTGTCACCAGTGCCGTCTGGCAGTCAATTGCGGGCCAAGTACGAGTTAGCCAATATCAACGAGCGCAAGGATGGCGGGCTTGAATGCACGTTCACCGCCACTGTTGAGCTAGAAGGCGCAACCAAACCAGCTTGCATTGCTGAGACCATTTCGGTTTATTACCCACTGTAAGACCAGATACGCAAGCTTACGCTTTGACCGATTTTTTCTTTTGACTGGGTTCAGGGCCTGCGCTGTTGGTGGTTTTTGTGCTGGTCATCTCACTGACACGCGAGCACCCTACACTTGAATTTGTATGAGAAAGGAAAGCTAAGGTAATAGGCGATGCAAGGCTGGTTAACCGCTGTCGATATCTACTGTGAACGCACAGATGCAAGCTTTTGGTCCGAGCCCATCAATGCGCTGACCAACCTGGCGTTTTTGTTCGCTGCCGGGCTTCTTTGGTCACGGGCGCAAGACCAAAGGGCGTTGCGATTGCTCGCCATTTTGATTGGGTTGATTGGCTTAGGCAGTTTTTTGTTCCACACGTTTGGCAACCGTTTAACGGGCCTACTGGACGTGTTTTTTATTGCCGCCTTCATTGTGGCTTTTGCCTACCTTCTGCCTAGGGTCAGTTGGCATCAAACACGATGGCGTGCCGTTGGCGCCATGCTAATTGCGCTAATTTTCATTGCTGGCACAACAGCCTTGGTCAGCAGTTGGCGCGCAACACTGCAATGGCTTCCCCCGGGCATGTACTTGGGCGCCTGGCTCATACTACTCATTTACGCAGCACTGTCACGACGCTTGGGACCATCGGCCAAAGCTGGCGGGTCTGCGAGCCACTTTCTGTGGCTCGCAGCAAGCCTATTTGGGGTTTCAATGATCGCCCGACAGCTTGATATGCCACTGTGCTCATCAACCGGGGGGCTGCACTGGCTATGGCATCTATTCAACGCCGCAGTGCTTTGGGCCTGTGCTCGAGCCATTGACCGCTCGAACCAGTCGCCTCAAACATAACGTGCAGTCACGTTCAGTGATCGTGTTGCGCCTTAGAAGTTAACTTGGTCGCCGCCCTTTAGTCCGAGTATTTGGCGGGCCTCGTCGGGTGTGGCGATTTCAAGGTTCAGTGCTTCTAAGATGACGCGAATCCGTTGCACTTGCTCAGCGCTCGAGGCCGCCAACTGTTTGGGTGCAATCCAGAGCGAGTCTTCGAGCCCAACCCTGACGTGTGAACCCATGGCCGCTCCCATCGTGGCGAGCTGTATTTGATGCCGTCCCGCACCAAGAATCGACCACTGATAGTTATCACCAAACAAACGATTGGCCGTGCGGCGCATGTGCATCAGATCCTCAGGATCGGGGCCGATACCACCGAGAATGCCAAACACCGATTGCACAAAAACGGGGCCTTTGACCAAACCGCGATCCACAAAGTGCGCGAGGTTATAAAGATGGCTGATGTCATAGCACTCGAACTCAAACCGAGTGCCATTGTCCGTGCCCATGCGCAGAATGGTTTCAATATCTTGATAGGTATTTTTAAAGACCAAGTCACGGCTGTTTTCTAGGTGGGCTTTTTCCCATTCGTGCTCGAATTGCTTAAACCGGTTCAACATGGGAAACAACCCAAAATTCATCGAACCCATGTTTAAAGATGCCACTTCGGGTTTAAACGTCATGGCCGGTCGCATGCGATCTTGAACTGTCATGTGTGGGCTACCACCGGTTGTGATGTTAATGACAGCATTGGTTTGAGCCTTGATTGCCTCTAGAAAGGGACGAAAGTATTCTGGATCCTGCGTGGGTTTGCCATCCTTGGGGTCACGCGCGTGCAAGTGCAAAATCGCTGCCCCCGCCTGTGCGGCGTCAATCGCGGCTTTGGCAATTTGTTCTGCCGTTACGGGCAGATGGGGTGACATGCTTGGTGTGTGAATGGCCCCGGTTGGGGCGCAGGTCACGATCACTTTTTTCATTTTCTATCTCCAAAACTGTTGTTTGATTTGTTGTTTCTTTTTTTACTGGCCAGTGTCGTCTTTTTCCCAACGATTTCGCTGCGCGGCCATGGCCATCAAGCGTCGATCACGCCACAGTCGGCGATCGGCCAATTTTTCTTGCGGTAGCTGCTCGCGACGTTCTTTATCCAAAGCCTGAATCACCGCTTCAGACCAAGGCGACGAGTCGGTCTGCTGTTTGGCTATCGAATGGTACAAAGGGCCATAACGTTGCGCGTAGTCAGCCAAACCGCCCGGCGCATTTAGATCAATGGTTTCAAAGGGTCCCATGAATGACCACCTGAGGCCAAGCCCCTCTTTGACCGTTGTGTCTAAGCCCTCAGCATCCACGTAACCCTGTTCTACCAGCCGAAAGGCTTCGCGCAGCAATGCCCCTTGCAACCGATTGAGGATAAAACCTTCCAATTCTTTTTTGATATGAACTGGTTTTTGATTGATTTGTTGCATCAATTGCCAAGTCCGATCAATCACGTCTGGCGCGGTCCAAGGCGCACCGCAGATCTCAACAACAGGCACCAAATAAGGTGGGTTAACGGGATGAGCAATCACACATCGCGCACGCCCTTCTAGGGACGCCGTGAATTTTGAAGCAGGAATGCTTGAGGTCGAACTGGCAAGAATCACATCAGGTGGTGTGAGCGCATCGAGGCGCTCAAAAATGCTTTGCTTAAGTTCAACACGCTCGGGGAGATTTTCTTGAACATACCCAACCCCTTTAAGTGCAACCTCTAAGTCCGCTTCAGTCGATATTCGGGCCAACAACTCAGCCGGATTATCGACTAGCCCTGCTCGTGCCAAATCTTGAACCAACTTGGCAATGATGGTGGGCGCTTCAAGCAGTGCTGGTGCCTGCCCGTCCCACATCACCACGTCTTGGCCAGCGCGTGCAAAAACAATTGCCCAAGCTTGGCCAATCAAACCAGACCCCACCACGGCTATCTTCATGTTGTCCCCTTTAAGATATTTTTATCAACCCATTCGATGAGTAACGTCCTGGGGCTTTGACGGCACTTGAAACCAGGACAGATCCAGAGATGTCGCTTGAAAGCGTAACGCGAACTTCAGGGTTTTTTATGCTGAGCTCTAGCCGTTTCTTTATCTGCTCAGCCAGTGCAACTGTGGTTAAGCCTTGCGCTTTGATCCAGCCCACGAAGGGGATCTCGACGTTACCATTATGGTCAACCCGCACATCGCTAAAACTGGTGCCACCACCAGAAAGTGCAGCAAATGTGTTCGGTTCTTTGTCAGTTTGTGCCAGCATCACCGTGAGTACATCGCCTGGGGTAAGGGTGCCCACCAAAATTAGAAGTAAAAGCTTGTACAAATGGCAAAACGGTTGCAACAGATGCATAGACTCACGCTGAAAATTTGTCACAGAACTCGGCCGCTATAAAAGAAATTAACCATAAAACATCGTAGCAGTAGTTCACGCTAACGCTCAAGCCCAATGCATTTGCAGCGCCATGAGCCCGTTTGGCTCTAAAACCGATGCGAGAGGTTCACTGCCAGCCCAAGTCCTGTGTCATAACTGTTATTAAGCGTTTGGGTGCCGTCAGCAGACTCAATCTGAACGTTGCCACCCATTGTCGCAATCGCATAGAAATCCACCGTCATTGATTTGGTCAGCGAATAACTGGCACGCGCAAAAACAGGGATCAAGCGATTTTGCCCCACACCGCCCGCATAAGGCCCAGAATCATTCAAGCGAAATCGATAGTTACGATAGGCACCTCCGGCACTGATCGTCCACTGTGGGTTGATTTGATAAGCCAACTCCAGACCAGCACCACCTGCGGGGCCGGCTGGCAGTGGATTTTTAAGCGACCATTGATCGTTGATCTGCCAATTGATTGCTAAAAAAGGAAAAAGCTTGTTCTCGCCCAACTCCCGGAAAACACCTAGGCCTAGACCAAGCGTTAATGCTTTGGAAAAAGTGTTGGTTGCGCTAAACACGGCGCCGTAAATCGCTGACGATGCCGTGCCAACCCCATCTTCAGCCGCCCATTGGACCGAAGGACTAAAACCCAGCCGAAGTCCAGGTTTCAGCGCGTAATCAAGGCTTAAACCGACGCTTGGTGTGCTGATATTGCCCCATGGTGCCTGACCACCGAACGCTGCTGGGTTTTGCCAAGACCAGCGCTCATACCGGTAGCCGATACTGGCCCCGACATTAACAGCCGAATTGACTTGATGTCTGACACGCAATCCCGCATCAAATGAGTACCAGTCAAAGTCACCACCTTGGTTCAAATCGGTCTTAAACTGCGTGATGTTACCCACCGAGAACCGTGCTTCGGTTGCACCAGTCGTCATGGGTTGTGCATTGACCGACCAAGCGACGCAGAGCAAGGCAGTGGTCAATAACAATGACCTTGCTCGTAATGCGCGTTTGGCCTTGTTGGTCGAGCGTTTCAGCGCTTGGGGCGTTTGACAGTCGGCCATATTTTTTGGCTCCATATTGTCGATAGGCCATTTAGATTAACTGAATATGCTGTGCATCGGAATGAATTAGCGCCATTGAACATATCGTGAAAACTTTCTACACCGACCATTTCGTTTTGCCCTTGCCCAACGGCCATCGCTTTCCGATGGCGAAATATCGCTTGTTGCGCGAAAGTGTGCAAGCAATGCCCGCTATTGAATTGACTGAAGCACTCGCAGCCTCTGACACAGAGTTGCTGCTCGCACACGACCCATCATACTTACAACGGGTGATTCAAGGCACGCTTGAGCCCAAAGAACAGCGTGAAATTGGTTTTCCATGGACCCCTGGGATGGTTGAGCGATCGCGTCGCTCAGTGGGCGCGACCATCGCCGCGAGTCGCCAAGCATGGATTGACGGGATCGCTGTGAATTTGGCGGGTGGCACCCATCATGCCTACCGTGAAAAAGGCAGCGGCTTTTGTGTTTTCAACGACGCGGCAGTGGCAGCCCGCGTTTTGCAGCGTGATCATCAACAAAACAATAAGTCGCTTGCGGCTAAAAACCGACTGCAGGTGGCCATTATCGATTTGGATGTGCACCAAGGTAACGGCACGGCGTCGATCCTAAGCCAAGATCCATCCATTTTCACGCTGTCCTTGCATGGTAAAAAGAATTTTCCATTTCGAAAAGAAGCGGGCGATTTGGATGTTCCGCTGCCCGACGACTGCAGTGACCAGGACTACCTCTTGGCGCTCGATCGGGCACTGGACACCTTACAAAAACAATTCATGCCCGCTTTTTTGATTTATCTGGCAGGTGCTGACCCGCACGAAGACGACCGACTAGGTCGCCTTAGCCTGACTTTTGAAGGATTAAAACAACGCGATGAGCGTGTCTTTGATTTTGCACACCGACTCGGCATTCCTGTTGCGGTAACCATGGCGGGTGGTTACGGCCATGAGATCAACAATACCGTGTCGATTCATGCGCAGACCGTGGCCAGTGCACTACAGCACTTCGAGCGCTTAAAACAGCCTATCGCCTGGAACATCTCTCAAATTGACGCAGCCAATAAGTCGCCTGAAAACTCAACAATATCAACCACACTGGAGTAGAACCCCATGCCTTCAAAAGTCATGCTGATCACTGGCGCAAGTCGAGGTATTGGCGCCAAAACCGCCCAACTCGCAGCCGCTCAAGGCTGGCAGGTTGCCGTGAACTTCATCAACAATGCAACGGCTGCCAACGACGTGGTTCGTTCAATTCAAGCCCAAGGTGGTCAGGCGCAAGCCTTTCAAGCCGACGTCAGTGACTCTGACCAAGTTGACCGCTTGTTCAATGACGTCGATCAGGCCTTCGGCAGGCTTGATGTCTTGGTCAATAACGCCGGCATCCTTGAGACTTTTGCCATCACGGAGGCGACCCCTGAAAAAGTCAATCGCAGTTTTGCTGCCAACATCTTCAGCATGTACTACTGTAGTCGCGAGGCCGTCAAACGCATGTCAACGCGTTCGGGTGGTTCGGGTGGTGTCATTGTGAACATGTCCTCCATCGCGTCACGCTTGGGAAGCATGCCGCAAGGCAATGCCTATACCAGCACCAAGGCGGCCGCTGATGGCTTTAACCTTGCCCTCGCTCATGAGGTGGGCCCACAAGGCATTCGCGTCTGCGGTATTCGACCAGGCATTATTGCGACTGACATCCAAGCCGGGCGCGGCGGAATTGAAAAAGCCGCTGAAATTGCAGCGGTCTCAACCACCCTTGGTCGTATTGGCCTGCCTGAGGAAGTCGCACAGACCGTGATTTGGCTAGCCTCTGATGCCGCATCTTACGTTCACGGCACTTTGATCGATGTTGGTGGCGGTCGCTAACGCAAGCAGAGTCACCGGTGCTGATGCTGACCGATGCCATCAAGCCAATGATCGCTGCCCAAATCCGGCAGATGACTGGGGCGTCGCGCCCACTCGATGATTTTTTGCATCCAGTCGGCGATCCCGGCCTGTTTGGCCCCAAGAGCGTGACTTGGCAGGTGCATGCGCACTTCGCGTCGATGATGGTCGGTGGCTTGTCGTCTCTACTTATTCAGGCCATGCACCCCGGTGCCTTGGCGGGCGTCTGGGACCATTCGAACTTCCGGGATGACTTAAAAGCTCGGTTGGGTCGCACAGCCTACTTTATTGCCGCCACCACATATGGCGGTACAGCCATGGCCAAGCATGTCATCAATCACGTCAATCTCGTTCACGCCAAGGTGGCTGGTATACGGCCAGACGGCGTGCATTACAGCGCACGCGACCCGCACCTGTTGAAATGGGTTCACTTGGCGGAAATTTTGAGTTTTTTGAAAGCTTACCGTTTGCACGGTGACCCATCCCTGCCCCTGTTCGCGCAAAATCAGTACATTTTTGAGATGGCTCAAATCGGTGAGGCTTTGGGAGCAACAGAGCTGCCACGACGTTTGGATGACGCACAAAGAATGCTTTTAGCGTATGAGGCTGAGCTGGTGTTTGATGATCGTGCGCGTGAGGTTATTGCGTTAATCGAGCATTTCCCGGCTCGAATACAAGACCAACCCTTGGTTAAGCTGGTGATTCAGGGGGCTTTTCAGACGCTACCCCAGTGGGTGCTAGAAAAAATGCAGCGCAAGCCCGATCCCCAATGGCTTCAAACTCTCAATCAACAAGCCTTGGCGCTTATCAGTGTTCCCATCGATTGGACGCTGGCCAGTGAGGGCGTGACGGCTTACGCCAAGCGACGCGTGTCCGAAATACCCCGATGAAAGACAAACACTTCAAAGTGGTCAAGTAGCACGCCGTTGGTGTTATTTAAGTAATACTTAAGCAAAAAACAAGCCACGGCATCAAACAAACATTTCTTTCTTTCTTTCGTT
>CALBEY010000121.1 GCA_937888805.1 uncultured Burkholderiaceae bacterium | reverse complement strand
CACTTTTTTTTACCGTGGCAGACTTGCCTTTTGTGGTCCTATTTCTTTTGGTGATCTGGCTCATTGCCGGACCTTTGGTTTTAATACCACTTGTTGTGCTGATCTTATTGATCATTGTTTCCTTCGCTGTGCAACCGACGCTTATGCGCGCCATGCGAGAGAATATGAAGCAAGCTGGTGAGAAACAGAGCGTTTTGGTTGAGTCGCTCCTAAATCTCGAAATGCTTAAGGCGCACAATGCTGAAAACTACTTGCAGCGTCGCTGGGAAAAATCAAACGCGGCTGCGGTGAGTTCTTTTATGAAGATCCGCAGAGTCAATGCTTGGGTTTCAGGACTCACAACCACACTTTCGCAAGCAACGACAGTGGCGATGCTTGTGTTGGGCGTGTTCATGATCATTGAAAACACGCTCACGATCGGCGCGCTAATCGCAGTGAACATTTTGGTTGGACGAATTTTGGGTCCAGTCAGCCAGACTGTCCAACTCGCGACTCGATACCAGCAGGCAAAAAATGCGCTTGAGATGCTTGATGGATTGGTAAGGCGGCCCAGAGATCGTAATCATGATCAACGTTACTTTACACCCCCAGGTTTCGAGGGGCATCTGGTCGCAGATAACCTAGAGTTTTCATATCCGGGGCCTCAGCCTGCCCTTGTCATCGATAAGGTTTCAGTGGCATTGGGGCCTGGGGAGCATCTTGCGTTGCTGGGGCCAGTCGGTTGCGGCAAGAGTACGTTACTGAGGTTGTTATCTGGCTTGTACAAACCATCCAGTGGGATTGTACGGGTCGACAATTTAGACATGTTGCAGCTCGAGCCTTCAGAGTTGCGTAACCGTATCGGTTACGTTGGCCAAGAAGCCCAGTTATTTATGGGCAGTTTGCGAGAGAACTTGGTTCTTTCCGACACCTGGATAACCGACGAACGAATAATGGAAGCGTTAACGTCTCTTGGATTGCATGCGATGGTGGCCTCTCATCCTCGCGGGTTAGATATGCCGCTGACAGAAGCCGGTGGCGGTCTTTCCGGCGGACAGCGTCAGCTGCTGGCAGTGGTTCGCATGATGTTGCGCGATCCCGTGTATGTTTTCATGGACGAGCCGACAGCCAATATGGATCAAAACACAGAAGCTCGAGTGATTCGTGTTCTGGGGGAGTGGTTAAAAGGGCGCACTCTTGTGATTTCAACGCATCGGCCGCAGCTTTTGGCTTGGGTTGACCGAATTGTTGTTATGCATAAGGGGGCTGTAGCCAGCCAAGGACCGCGTGATGAGATATTACAAAAACTGACAAGAAACCCAGCACAGTCAAGCCGCGCTTCCGACCGACGTGATGGTGATGTCAGTAAAGAGGGTGGCTCAACATGACCACCAAAAAGCTTTCTGACCAAGAAGAAGACTTTGTATATGCGGCCCTTCAGGAGGACCCAAGCCGCTGGGGACGCTATGTCATCTACCTAGTGCTAATAATGGTTGCTCTTGGTCTGACTTGGGCTGCGTATTTCGAATTAGACGAAGTGGCCACTGCCAACGGTAAAGTAATCCCAGCGGGTCGTGGGCAGGTGGTTCAAGTATTTGAGACGGGCATCTTAAAAGAACTTAATGTTCAAGAGGGTGACCTTGTGAACAAAGGCCAAGTATTGTTATTGCTAGACGATACGCGTGCGGGGCCGGTGTTTAGAGAGGCTACCAAAAAATGGCAGGCATTGTCAGGTAGAGCCGCCCGTTTGAGGTCAGAAGCTTACTCGATGCCTTTGGTGTTCCCAACTGAAATTTTGGATGAGGACGAACTTATCAAAATTGAGACGCAAGCGTACCGGGCTCGACGAGATGCGCTCGAGGAACAAATGCAGGCCTTGTTATTGCAACAGAAGGCTCTTGTGCGCGAGGTCGAGCTGACTGAACCGCTGGTAAAGCAAGGTGTGGTTTCTGAGGTGGAAGTGCTACGTTTAAAGCGCCAAGCTGCGGAGATACAGGGTCAAATTGCACAATTGCGAACCAATTTTTTATCCAGAGCAAGCGATGAGCTTGCTCAAGTAGAGGCCGAGCTCGGACAAATTGCCGAGACGCTAGTGGGCTATGGAGAAGCCTTAGCGCGGACCACCGTTTATTCGCCCACTGATGGGATTGTTCAAGACCTGAGTGTTAGAACCATTGGCGCAATCGTCAATTCGGGACAGACCATCATGGCCATCGTACCGACAAATGACGATCTTTTGGTGGAGGCCTTTATGCCGCCAACAGAGGTGGCTTTTGTTGCAGTGGGCGACCTTGCTAAGGTAAAACTAAGTGCTTTTGACGATCGTCGTTTTGGCAGTCTTGATGGTGTGGTCGAGTTTGTGAGTCCCGACGTAATGATAGAAGACAGCAAAAGCGGCAGGGCTTCAGAAGCGACGCCAGTTAATTTTGAGCCGGGGTTTTATAAGTTGCTGATTCGAATTACGAATCCAGGCATCGAGCGGCAAGGCATGACGTTAAATCCCAAAGTTGGTATGACGGCTACGGTTGATATTTTGACGGGTAAAAAAACCGTACTGGACTACATTTTTAGGCCTGTACAGGCGGTGAAAG
>CALBEY010000120.1 GCA_937888805.1 uncultured Burkholderiaceae bacterium | reverse complement strand
ATTGTGCCCACGTTAACGTGGGGCTTGGTGCGCTCAAATTTACTTTTTGCCATGATATTTAATTCCCTAAATTATTTGCCACGCGCGGCGATGATTTCTTCGGACACATTTTTTGGTGCTTCAGCGTAATGCTTAAATTCCATTGTGTATGTTGCACGGCCTTGCGTTAACGAACGCAAGTTTGTGGCATACCCGAACATTTCAGCTAGCGGCACTTCGGCTCGAATGACCTTACCACCACCAACCATATCGTCCATACCTTGAACCATGCCACGACGTGATGACAAATCACCCATCACTGTACCGGCATAGTCTTCTGGCGTTTCAACTTCAACGGCCATCATTGGCTCTAGCAAAACAGGACTTGCTTTACGCATGCCGTCTTTAAATGCCATTGAAGCGGCCATACGGAACGCGTTTTCATTTGAGTCAACGTCGTGGTATGAACCAAAAAACAGCGTTGCCTTAACGTCAACAACCGGATAGCCCGCCAAAATACCTGCTGGCAGTGTCTCTTGAATACCCTTGTCAACGGCAGGAATGTATTCACGGGGAACAACGCCGCCTTTAATGGCATCGACGAACTCATAACCACCGCCAGGCGGCAATGGTTCAAGCTTTAAAACAACGTGACCATATTGACCACGGCCACCAGATTGTTTGACAAACTTTCCTTCAATCTCTTCACAAACTTTACGAATGGTTTCACGATAGGCAACTTGAGGTTTGCCAACGTTCGCATCGACGCTAAATTCACGGCGCATGCGATCCACGATAATCTCGAGATGAAGCTCACCCATACCAGAGATGATTGTTTGTCCTGATTCTTCGTCTGATCGCACTCGGAACGACGGGTCTTCTTGCGCGAGTCGCGACAATGCAATACCCATTTTTTCTTGGTCGGCTTTTGTTTTTGGTTCGACCGCTTGTGAAATCACAGGCTCAGGAAACACCATACGCTCTAGCAATATGTGCGAGTCTAAATCACACAAAGTTTCGCCAGTGGTCACGTCTTTTAGTCCAACAACCGCGGCGATATCACCAGCGATAACCTCTTTGATCTCTTCGCGATTATTCGCATGCATCTGCAAGATACGTCCAATACGTTCTTTTTTACCCTTCACTGGGTTAAAGACCGTATCGCCTGACTTTAGAACGCCCGAATAGACACGCACGAAGGTCAGCTGACCAACGTAAGGATCAGTCATCAACTTAAAAGCCAGGGCAGAAAACTTCTCCGAGTCATCTGCCTTACGTGAACCTTGTGATCCATCCTCTAGCTCACCGGACACAGGTGGGATATCAATTGGCGATGGCAAGAATTCAATCACTGCGTCAAGCATGCGTTGAACACCTTTATTTTTAAAGGCGGTACCGCAGAGCATGGGATGAATTTCGTTGGCAATCGTACGCGTTCGGATGCCAAGGTTAATTTCTTCCTCGGACAATTCACCCGTTTCGAGATACTTGTTCATCAACTCTTCTGAGGACTCAGCAGCCGATTCCACAAGCTTTTCTCGCCATTCGTTGGCTTGATCTTGAAGGTCCGCAGGAATATCAAGGTATTCGAATTTTGTACCGTTACTGGCTTCGTCCCAGATGATCGCCTTCATTTTGACCAAATCAACCACGCCCGTGAAGCTTTCTTCTGCACCAATAGGTATAACGATTGGCACTGGGTTTGCTTTTAAGCGCAATTTCAGCTGGTCGTAAACCTTGAAAAAGTTTGCCCCTGTACGATCCATCTTGTTGACGAAGGCCAAACGTGGCACGCCATACTTATTGGCCTGACGCCAAACCGTTTCAGATTGGGGTTGAACACCACCCACAGCGCAGTAAACCATACATGCGCCGTCCAAGACTCGCATTGAACGCTCAACCTCAATCGTAAAATCGACGTGGCCTGGTGTGTCAATAACGTTTATACGATGCTCTGGCATGTCATTACTCATGCCCTTCCAAAAAGCTGTCGTTGCAGCAGAAGTGATAGTGATACCACGCTCCTGCTCTTGCTCCATCCAATCCATCGTCGCAGCACCATCGTGCACTTCGCCAATCTTATGGTTAACACCCGTGTAGAACAGGATGCGTTCTGTCGTGGTGGTTTTTCCTGCATCGATGTGCGCAG
>CALBEY010000119.1 GCA_937888805.1 uncultured Burkholderiaceae bacterium | reverse complement strand
TAAGCGGGGGTTTGGCTTTTACAGCGTCTGAAATACACTCTAAAACTTATGCGGCGTGTGGCTAAATGGCAGTCGTTTTCCTCAGACATTTCTATTTGTCGGGTGATTAGACGTTTAATGACGATTTGAGTTTTTAGCCTGCTTGGCCGTTGCTTTATACGCAGCTTTACTGACTGGTTCTCGCTATTGAATGAGGCCAGCGTTCCGAAGCAATTGCGCTGTTTCATGCAGCGGTAGGCCCATCACACCAGAGTAGGTCCCCTCCAGTCTTTGAATGTGCTGAGCTGCCATGCCTTGTATGGCGTATGCCCCCGCTTTACCAAATGGTTCATTTGTATCAACATATTGTTCGATTTGTTCAATCACCATTGAGTCAAACGTCACTTGAGAATGAGATAACGCACGCGTTGTCTGTCCCTTGAAATACAGATTAACCGCGGTGTAAACATCATGCGTTTTACCACTGAGTAGACTCAGCATTCGTATGGCGTCTTGTCGATCTGTCGGTTTTCCCAAGATGTTATCGCCCATCGCCACTGTTGTGTCTGCCGTGAGGATGGCGCAATGCTCAAGACTGTTCAAGTAAGCTAATGCGCGGGTCAGTTTGTCGTCGGTTGTGCGTTTGACGTACTGAATGACAGTCTCGTTTGGGTTACGCGGTTCGTCTTCCCCTTCAGGGCTTGGCACGATCAACTGCTGGGCGATGACATTAATCTGTTCTAGCAATGCCAGGCGTCTTGGGCTGGCAGATGCCAGTAAAAGATGAATCGCGTCTTGCTCAATGGTTTGGTTTAAATCCTGTGTCGACATGTTATTCGCGGTGGTACGGGTGTCGGTTTGCGATTGACCAGGCGCGGTAGAGTTGCTCGCTGAGCAACACGCGTACCAAGGCGTGTGGGAGTGTTAGTGCTGATAATTGAAGTTTGGCATCACATTGTTGTTTGAGTGTTGCATCCAACCCATCGGGCCCGCCAATAATCAGCGTTAAGTGATTGGACAGCTCTTGGTAAGTTTGAATCATGCCAGAGAGCTCAATGCTGGTTAATGCTTTGCCTTTCTCGTCTAAGGCAATTCGAGGCCCAGGCCGTCCCTGCAAGGCTTGATTGACCCTTTCAGCTTCCAGCGCCATGTTTTGTTGGGGGGTCTTGCCACTTTGACGCGGTGCTGGTTTGATTTCGCGAACCTCAACCTGCCAGTCACCTGCGATTCGCTTGAGGTACTCATCGCAGGCTTGGTTCACCCAGTCGGGGGTGCGGTGAGCAACGGCTGCGATTAGGAGTTTCATTTCTTCGCAGTGGCTTTTTTGGCGGCTGGCTTAGTGGCAGCCTTGGTTGCTGTTCTCTTAACGGTCTTTGTTGTCGTTTTAGTGGCCGCTTTTTTGGTTGCCACTGTTTTTTTTGCAGGACTTGTTTTTTTAGCAGGTGAAGATTTTTTGGAGGGTGCTGTTAATTTGGCGCTTACCTTTCTGGTTGACGCCGCTCGTTTGCCTGGCGACGCCTCAGTGCCACCGAGTTTTACCTTGACGGGTTTCTCGCCCCAAAGTTCTTCGAGGTTGTAATACTCTCGAATAGTAGGCTGCATGATATGAACCACAATATCACCGAGGTCGACAAGCACCCATTCACCCGTTTCTTCGCCTTCGGTGGCGATCACCCCCATGCCGATGGCTTTTGCTTTTTCTTCGACATGGCGCGCCAGTGAGCGTGTCTGGCGATTCGATGTTGCAGAAGCGATGATGACGCGGTCAAAAAGGCTGGTTATCTCAGTCGTATTAAAAACCTTGATGTTTTGTGCTTTGACGTCTTCAAGTGCATCGATAACAGCCCGTTGTTGCTTATTGATATCCATATGTGTTTAATTCCGATTACTGGTTTGATAGAGATGATGCGTTTGAATATAGTGAATAACGGCAGGCGATAGGTCTTCAGCAACCGATTGTCCCTGGGATAAATATTCTCGAACGCGGGTGGCTGATGTCGCCATGGGTTCAAATGGCAAAGATTGGATCTGGGCAGTGCCTGCTTTGATGAGTGCATCGAGTTCAATAGGAATGTTCAGATCATATTGTGGACGTATCGCCACCAAAAGAGTCACCATGCTGGCGATTGATTCCCAGTTTGACCAAGTGCAAAAGTTTATTAACTGATCAGCACCCAACAACCAATAGTATTTAGGACCCAGGGGCAGGGCCCGCAATGTATCAAGCGTGTATGTTGGTCCTTGCCGTTCGATCTCAATGGTGTTTAGACGAAAGCCAGGCTCGTTGGCGATGGCCAAGCCAACCATGGCAGCCCGATCTTTAGGGCTCGCTATTAATTTAGACCGTTGCCAAGGCTGACCGGCAGGAATAAATTGCACCTCGTGGAGATTGGCTTGATTGATGGCCGCACGGGCCAGGCACAAATGAGCATGATGTATTGGGTCAAAGCTCCCACCCAGTAAGCCAATGCGGCGCTGACCGCCTGTTTTGGTGGCGATCAAACCCAGTTCCTAGGTTTAAGGTAGTCGTGCAGTTTGGCTTCTGGGCTACCCGCTTCTGGATGCCAGTTGTAACGCCAAGTCACCTCTGGTGGCATGGACAACAGTATCGATTCGGTTCGTCCACCAGACTGCAGGCCAAACAACGTGCCTCGATCAAAGACGAGATTGAACTCAACGTACCGGCCACGTCGATAGCGCTGGAAATCGGTTTCTTTTGACCCATACGGCAAGTCTTTTCTGAGGTGCACGATGGGCAGATAGGCCTTAAGAAAGGCGTCACCTGTGGATTGCATCACGGCAAACGAATGGGCAAACCCAGGCTCGCTTAAGTCGTCAAAAAACACACCACCGATGCCACGGGTTTCTTGTCGATGCTTGAGGTAAAAATATTCATCACACCAGCGTTTGTAATCTGGGTAGTAGTGAGCGCCGTGTGGGTCAAGCGCGTCTTTGCATAATTGGTGAAAGTGAGCTGCGTCTTCTTCAAAAACATAATAGGGCGTTAAATCCATGCCGCCACCAAACCAAAAGATGTCCTCTTCGCTTGAGCCTTCTTGGGCATAGGCCACGAACATACGCACATTCATATGGGTGGTCGGTACAAAGGGATTTCGTGGGTGTAAAACCAGCGACACACCCATGGCCTCCCAGCGTCGCCCCGCGACTGCCGGACGATGAGCAGATGCCGACGCTGGCAATTGCTCACCCGTGACGTGGCTGAACAAGACACCGGCTCTTTCAAAGACGTTACCACCTTCAATAAAACGAGATAAGCCACCACCACCTTCGGAACGTGTCCACTGGTCGGACTTGAAGCGGCAACCGTCGATTTTTTCCAAGGTGCTGACAATATTGGCTTGCAAGCCAAGTAGGTACTGGTGAACAGCCGATACATCAACGGCTTCGTCAAACGCAGGCGTGGTTTTTTGCGTGTCGGTTGATGGCATCATGATGGCAGGGCTCGCCAAGCAATATCAGTTCTGTATTGGGCGCCTTCTAATTGAATTTTTGCAACCGTTTCATAAGCCAGTGCTCGCGCTTGCGTTACCGAGTCAGCCAATGCCGTCACGCCGAGGACGCGACCACCCGCGCTTTTGAGACGACTTTGCGCGTCAAGTGATGTGCCAGCATGGAAGGTCACGACATGATCACGATTTGCCTTGTCGTTGGGCGCTTCGCCATGGCTATTTGCAGCGGTCAAGCCGGTGATTTCATCGCCTGTTCTGGGGTTGGCCGGATAACCCGCACTTGCCACCACGACGCACAGTGCGGTTCGTGAATCCCATTGCAAGGTTTGCTTGTCAAGCTGACCGTTGATGGCCGAGGCCAATACGTCAACCAAAGGGGTTTGAAGACGCATCAAAATGGGTTGGGTTTCTGGGTCACCCATGCGACAGTTGAATTCCAATACACCAATGGGACGCGTGGTGTCATCGCCCGCGCCAATCATGACACCTGCGTACAGAAAACCCGTGAAGGGGATGCCTTCGCTTTGCATGCCTGCCATGGTGGGTTCTATCACTTCACGCATGATGCGCTCGTGAAGAATATCGCTGACAACAGGTGCGGGTGAGTAAGCGCCCATGCCGCCGGTGTTGGGTCCCTGGTCGCCGTCCATTAATCGTTTGTGGTCTTGGCTGCTGGCCAACGGCAAGATGTGCTTGCCGTCAGCCATCACGATAAAGCTGGCCTCTTCACCAATCAAACATGCCTCTATCACCACCCGTGCGCCGGCAGCACCGAGCGACCCATCGCCAAGCATACTGTCAATGGCTTGATGGGCCTGTTCGACATTGGTGGCAACCACCACACCTTTGCCGGCGGCTAGCCCATCAGCTTTGACAACAATAGGCGCGCCCTGAGCCTCAATGTAAGCGTGGGCTGCTGCTGGGTCGGTAAATGTTTGGTAGGCCGCAGTCGGAATGTGGTGGCGTTGCATGAAGGCTTTGGCGTAATCTTTTGAGCTTTCAAGCTGCGCGGCACGTTGCGTTGGGCCAAAGATTTTTAGCTTGGCAGCTCTAAACAGATCAACCACGCCTGCGGCCAACGGCGCCTCGGGACCCACCACCGTCATCTCAATCCCCGTTTCTTGTGCGAAAGTGACCAGCGCTTTGGGGTCGCTGAGGGCGACGTTCGTCACTTTTTCCATGGTGGCTGTGCCACCATTGCCTGGCGCCACATAAACGTGTGTGACGCGGGGCGACTTCAATAGCGCCCAAGCGAGCGCGTGTTCTCTTCCACCTGAACCAATGACGAGCAGTTTCAATGTCAATCCTTATTCTTCATTAGGCAAGATGGCATTGGTGTATACCTCTTGAACATCATCAAGGATGTCAAGCGCATCAAGCAGCTTTTGCATTTTGATGGCATCGTCACCCTGCAGCTGAACTTCGTTTTCAGGTTTCATGATGATGTCGGCCATCTCTGCGGTCAAGCCTTTGGCTTGAAGAGCCGCACTAACAGCGCCGAACTGTGTCGGCTGACAAACCACTTCAATGACCCCCTCAGCATCGGTCAGCACATCATCGGCACCGGCATCAAGGGCAGCATCCATGACGGCTTCTTCGGCTGTACCGGGTGCAAATAGGAATTGCCCCACATGGCTGAACATAAACGACACACAGCCATCTTGCCCGAGATTGCCGCCATGCTTGCTGAAAGCGTGACGCACGTCTGAAACGGTTCGAACCCGATTATCGGTCATGCAGTCAACAATGACAGCGGCCCCATTAAGGCCGTAGCCCTCATAACGGATTTCGTCATAATTGTCGCCATCGGCGGCCCCTGCGCCGCGTGAAATGGCGCGCTGAATGTTGTCTTTGGGCATGTTTGCGGCCATGCCTTTATCCCAAGCTAGTCTCAGTCTGGGGTTGGCATCGGGGTCAGCGCCGCCTGCGCGTGCCGCTACCGTGATTTCTCGTATGATTTTGGTCCACAGCTTGCCGCGCTTGGCGTCTTGTCGCCCTTTGCGATGCTGAATGTTGGCCCATTTACTGTGTCCAGCCATGATGTGCGTCAGTGTTAATTAAAGATTTGATTTTAACGTGCTAAACGCTTGGGAACTGATTTGCTAGCCAACCACAGGTCATCTGGGGCACAGTGTGAAGAGAAAAGGTGGCGATCAGCCCAAAAAAGGTCTTGATCTTTGGGTCTGGTGGTTTTTTGGTTGTTTTTGGGCCTTTGGTGTTGGCGAGACAGGGGCCAAATTTGGGGCAGACTGTTGTGGCATTTGGCCTTAGGTCGCTAGAAACCAAAAAATTATTATCGTGCGCATGCGCCGGCACGTGAAACGCTGGGATAAACTCAAAATAATGCCTGAAACAGTGATCATGCTGTCATTTTAGACTTTTAAGCGCTGGTTTGAACGCCAACTAGGGCTGTGGCTTAAATGTTAATGCGCACAGCGGGTTGTGTTGTTGATGACATGAGACCGTACCGTATTTTCAAACAAGGAGTTTTTATGGGTACCTTAACCAAAGCAATAAGAATCGAGCAGCACGGTGGCACAGAAGTCATGAAAATGGTCGAAGTCGAGGTGGCAGTGCCGGGTGACTTAGAAATCACCGTGGCACAAAAAGCCGTTGGTTTGAATTTCATCGATATTTACTTTCGCACAGGACTATACAAATCACCACTGCCACATGGCTTGGGCTTTGAGGGTGCTGGTGAGGTGGTTGCTGTGGGTAAGGGTGTCAAGCGCTTTAAAGTGGGTGATCGCGTGGCCTATGGACAAAGCCCCATTGGTGCATACGCCTATCTGCGCAACGTGCCAGCGGTTCAGGCTGTCAAGTTGCCCAAAGGCATTTCGTATGAACAGGCTGCTGCCATGATGCTCAAGGGTTTGACCGTTCAGTATCTGTTGCGTCAAACCTATCGCTTGCAAGGTGGTGAAACGATTTTGTTTCACGCCGCCGCAGGTGGCGTTGGCCTGATCGCTTGCCAGTGGGCCAAAGCGTTGGGTGTGAAGGTGATTGGTACAGCCTCGAATCAAGAAAAAATGGATTTGGCTCTCCAGCATGGCGCTTGGAAAATGATTAACTACAGTACAGAAAATGTGGTTGAGCGTGTTCTTGAATTGACCAAAGGTCAAAAAGTGCCGGTTGTGTATGACGGTGTGGGCAAAGACACTTGGGATATGTCCTTGGATTGCTTGCAGCCACGCGGGCTCATGGTCAGTTATGGCAATGCTTCCGGTGCTGTTGAAAATGTCAACATTGGTATTTTGGCTGCTAAAGGCTCGTTGTTTGTCACGCGTCCAACGCTGGCCACCCACGTGAGTACGCAAGAAAAGATGCAGGCCGCAGCCGATGAGTTGTTTGACTTGGTCTTGAAAAAGAAGATTCAATTGCGCATTGATCAGCGCTACACCTTGGATCAGGCGGGCCAAGCGCACACTGATTTGGCGGGTCGTAAAACCACGGGTGCTTCGGTATTTGTGCTCGAGTAATTGCTAATAATTGTGCTGTAAAAAAGAAGCCCGCTCCTCGTGCGGGCTTCTTTTTTTGGCTGGATCAAATCACTGCTATTTTGCTTCGTGGTGGTACTGAGTGACTCGAGCGACCTCATTTTTTGAGCCAATCACCACACTGACGCGCTCATGCAAATTGCTAGGCTTCACCTCTAAAATACGATCGTAACCATTGGTGGCCATGCCGCTAGCTTGTTCGACCAACATGCTCATGGGGTTGGCCTCGTACATCAGTCGCAACTTGCCGGGCTTATTGGGCTCTCTGGCATCCCAAGGGTACAAAAAAATACCACCGCGCATCAGTAATCGGTGAATGTCGGTGACCATGGATGCGACCCAACGCATGTTGAAATCCTTGCCTCTTGTGCCTGTCTTGCCTGCCAAGCACTCGTCAACGTAGCGTTTGACCGGTGGCGCCCAGTGGCGCATATTCGACATGTTGATGGCAAATTCTTTGGTGTCAGCAGGTATCGTGATGTTATTGTGCGTCAGAACCCATGAGCCCATTTCACGATCAAGCGTGAACCCGACGACACCATCTCCGACGGTCAATACCAGCATGGTTTGTGGACCATAAATGGCATAACCGGCTGCCACTTGTGAACAACCCGCTTGAAGAAAATCAGATTCGGCAATTTCACGGCCAGACGAGTCCGTTGGTGCTTTAAGTACAGAGAAAATCGTACCGATCGACACGTTGACGTCAATGTTCGAGGAGCCATCAAGTGGATCGAAGAGAAGTAGATACTCACCTTTGGGATACCGGTTGGGAATCAGGTGAATGGTTTCCATTTCCTCTGAGGCCATGGCGGCGAGGTGTCCGCCCCACTCGTTGGCCTCAAGCAAGACGCTGTTTGAGATCACATCGAGTTTTTTCTGGACCTCGCCTTGTACGTTTTCGGTTTCTAGACTACCCAAAACCTCACCGAGTGCGCCTTTGCTGACGGCGTGGCTGATGGTCTTGCAGGCGCGAGAAACAATCTCTATCAGAAGTCGCAACTCGGCCGGCAAGGCATTGTCATTGCGTTGTTTTTCAACCAAATATTGGGTTAGTGATGTCCGTTTGTTCATTCAATCAAACCTCAAAGGGAAAGTGCTTTGGTGACGATTTCGCGGGTATTCGCTGACAATGTTGATTGGCTGGCCACGTGCGATAACGCCAGTTTCATCATGGATTTGACAACAGGCGTGTGGTGGGTCCAGTGGTCAAGCGTGCGTGCGAAACGCGCCGCCACTTCAGGATTGGTTTCATCGACTAAACAAACCTGTTCAGCCCAAAATTGATAACCGCTGCCGTCTGGCGCGTGAAAACCCGTTGGGTTATTCAAGCAAAAAGCAAACAACAAGGCTCGAAGGCGGTTGGGGTTGCGGCGCGTGAAAGAAGGATGCGCCATTAACGATTTGATGCCTTGAACAGTCATGCCCGGTGCGCAGGCCTGAAGAGCGAACCATTTATCAATCACCAGCGGGTCACTTTTAAAACGTGTGAAAAAGTCATTGAGTGCCGCAGTGATGGCAACGTCTTTTACTGGGTGCTGCAATAGTGCGCGAAGCGAGCCCAGGCGATCGGTCATGTTGGTGGCATGTTTGTATTGGGTTAGTGCCAAGTGCATCCCTTCTGGATCAGAGGCTTGGCATAGAAGGCTAAGCGCGAGATTTCTAAGTGCTCTTTTGCCAGACTGCTGTGCGTCTGGGCTATAAGTGCCTGTGGATGCATCATCAGCAACAATACGTTTCAGTGCCTTAGCAAGTCCGATTCCTAGCGCTTGCTCTAGGGCCTGTTTACGCTTGGCCATCAGCAAGGGATCCATGGGTGACATCGCTTGCAGCAGGTACTTGTCTGAGGGCGGTGTTAGTTGGCGGGCAAGGTAGCCCGCATCAAGGGTTTTGTCAGCAATTAATTGGTTGCTGATGGCGGTCAATTGGTTGAGTGCGCTGTTGGCGTTTGGTTCGCTGGCGTCTGAATCAGTGCCAAGCAGATACCGTGCGAAAAGTTGTTGTAGCGCATCCCAGCGTGCAAATGGATCTGTATCATGAATCGCCAAGGTTTCTAGTTCAGTGCTCGTTTGTTTGATTTGAACGGTTATTGGCGCGCAAAAGCCACGATTCAGCGAGGCAATGGCGCCCGCTGTTGTGCCTTTAATAATCCATTGCTGTTGGGCTTGTGTGAGGTCAAGTAGTAGTGTCTGGGATTTTTGCCCATTACTTTCTACCGTTAAGGGTTTGCCATTTGCTTGCAAAAAACCCACAGCAAAGGGAATATGAAAGGGCTGCTTGACTGAATCACTTTCTTTTTCTACACCCACAGCAGGGCAGTGTTGGGTCAATGTCAGTCGTGTTTCATCGGCATTGGTTGTTTGCTCAATGTTGACAGTCACCACCGGTGTGCCCGCTTGAGAATACCAGCGCCTAAATGCTGACAGGTCGCGCTTGGGTTCGACTTGCTGCCAAGCCCATTGCATCGCATCAACAAAATCATCACAGGTCACGGCCTGGCCGTCGTGGCGACGGAAGTATTCTCGCATCCCCGACTGAAAAGTTGCTTCACCAAGCAGCGTATGCAGCATACGGATGACTTCGGCGCCTTTCTCGTAGACGGTGGCCGTGTAGAAATTACTGATTTCTTGATAGCTTTCAGGGCGAATGGGGTGTGCCATGGGGCCAGCATCTTCTGGAAACTGCGCCGCTTTAAGTGTTGTGACATCGTCAATGCGTTTGACCGCGCGGGCACTTAAGGCCTGTGCTTCATTTAAACCGACGGCCAGCATGTCGGCGGTGAACTCTTGATCTCGAAAGACGGTCAAGCCCTCTTTGAGGCTTAATTGAAACCAGTCGCGACACGTCACGCGATTACCTGTCCAATTGTGAAAGTACTCGTGACCAATCACCGCTTGAATTGCTTGGTAGTTGGCGTCTGTGGCGGTTTCAGGGTCCGCCATCACATATGCGGCGTTAAAGACATTTAAGCCTTTGTTTTCCATGGCACCCATGTTGAAATCTCTTGCTGCCACAATCATGAAACGATCCAAATCAAGGTTTAGACCAAACCTTGTTTCGTCCCACCGCAACGATTGCCCAAGACTTTGCATGGCCCATTCGGTTTTGGTCAGCGTGCCGGGATCGCTGTAGATTTGAAGCAAAGCGTCTTTGCCCGCTGCCGTCTGAATGGCGTTTTCGCGGCACTCGAAGTCGCCCGCAACCAAAGCAAACAGGTAACACGGTTTAAGAAAAGGGTCGTGCCAGCAAGATTCATGGCGACCGTCATCTAAATCGCGTTCAGACACCAAGTTACCGTTTGATAGCAAAATGGGGAAGTCGCTTTTTTTTGCCCTAAGCGTCACGGTATAGACCGACATGACGTCGGGACGGTCAGCAAACCAACAAATGCGACGAAATCCTTCGGCCTCGCACTGCGTAAAAAGATTCGTGCCTGAAACGTATAAGCCCATCAGGCTATCGTTTTCGGCAGGCCGGCAGACTGAGACAATTTCAATCTCGGCCATCTCGGGCAGGTCAAAAAGTATCAGGTTCTTATCTGTTTGTTTAACGGCACTTTCGGGCCAGGCGCGACCATTGACATGCAGAGATAAGCGCTCAAGAGATTGGCCGTCGAGAACCAAAGGGTCGCTGGCCTTGGGGTCGGTGCGGCAAACCTGCATCCGCAGCACGACCTTGGTGCGTTGACCGTCCAGATCAAAAGCCAGTTCGACTGTTGGAATCTGAAAAGGGTAGGGCTGGTAGTCCGTGCGTAAAGTTGTCATGATGTGAGGCGCTGCCATAAAGCATTTAAGGTTCAAGACCCATTAACGTTCTATTGTAGCGACCCACATCACGAACTGCTTTTGTGAACAAGTGGCCCTCAAGGAGGTAGAAGTTGGCTTTTACACCAAGAAATCGTTGCGCGACTTGCCGCTTGTTTCTGCATCAACGACCCAGCGGGGTGGTTTGCCTCTGCCAGTCCAAGTGGCACCGGTTTGTGGGTGCTTGTATTTGACAGGCACAGGCGCGCGCTTGCTTGGCGTGGCTTTTTTCAACGCGCGCGTCGCACTGCGTGCAACAGGTTTACCAAAAGCCGCAACGATTTCATCTGGCGTGATGTCGAACTCTTTCATTGAGCGCACAATCGACATAATGACGGGTTTGCGTTTTTTGAGTTGCAGGGCATCCGCTTGCTTGCGGAGTTTTTCAATTTCTTTTTGGATTTTTGCTTGAAGAGCCGCGTAGTTTTGTTGTCGAGCCATGATTAATTGCCTTTAAAAGTAGTCTCTGTCATAAAATTGAATGATTAAAAATATACTTAGTTAATATGCACTTAGTTAATGCTTTGGTTATAAAACCAGTTACTTACATCAGATGGATGGATAAGCCGTATTGCTGGCGCATTGATTTAAAGGTTTTGATTTAAAAATTTTTCAGAAGATTTCTAATTAAATTGGGCTTTGAATCAAGTAACCAAGATTCTTATTATAGGCTTAGTTTTAAAATAAATAAAATACCGTACTTACACTGAAACCAGAATCGGTAACTTAAACCCATTGAACCAGACCTGTTAATCGAGACAAATGCATGAGCACCAAACTTAAAGTAGCTGGTATTCAGATGATTTCTGGTGCTGTTGTTTCAGAAAATCTCGATCGAGTTAGTGTTTTGGTTGAGCAAGCTGCTCAACAAGGGGCGCAATTGGTTGCTTTGCCTGAGTATTTCTGCGCCATTGGGGCCAGTGACGCAGCGAAGTTGCGCATGGCTGAGCCTTTTAATCAAACGGCAAGCGAGAGTCCTATTCAGTCGACTCTGGCTGCCTTGGCAAAGCAATATGGTATTTGGTTGGCTGGTGGTACTGTGCCAATATTGAATGAACCACATGACCCTTTGGGTCGTTTTTTTAACTCGCAATTGGTTTATTCGCCGCTTGGCGAGGTGGTGGCACGTTACGACAAAATGCATTTATTTGATTTTAAAACCGCGAGCGAAAGCTATGACGAAGCTCAAACGATATTGCCCGGTGAAAGGCCCGTTAAGTTTGAGTGTGGTTTCGGAACTGTTGGTTTATCGATTTGTTATGACTTAAGGTTTCCCGAATTTTATCGGTCGTTGTTGCCAGTGGATTTGATTTTGGTGCCCGCGGCCTTTACTGCAACCACGGGCCGTTCACACTGGGAGACCTTGTTGCGTGCTCGGGCTATTGAGAACCAAGCGTATGTCTTGGCGCCAGCGCAAGGCGGTGAACACCCCTCTGGCAGGAAAACGTGGGGACATTCTCTGCTGATTGATCCTTGGGGTGAGATAATGTCCTCTTTAACGTACGGCGAAGGAATAGTTACGGGCGAGCTTTGTCAGTCGCGCTTAGACGAAGTCCGCCAAAATTTGCCTGCGCTTGAACACCGTGTCATAGGAATTTGATCAATTGATGAATGCTGTCGTTATGCCCGCCATGCAATCTGCCCAGTCCTTGCTGCTCGATCCCTGGGGGCTATCAAATCGAGATTTTGATCGGGCGATTGGCGAGATTATGTTGCATCAAGTTGACTACGCTGACCTTTACTTCCAATACACCCGCAGCGAGGGGTGGAGCTTGGAAGAGGGTATTGTGAAAACGGGTAGTTTTTCCATCAGTCAAGGCGTGGGTGTCAGGGCCGTTTCTGGCGAAAAAACAGCTTTTGCTTATTCTGATGCGTTGTCCTCTGATGCGTTGATGAGTTCTGCGCGTGCTGTGCGCGAAATCGCTCGCGTCGGGCAAAGTCGTCGTGCACCACCCATTCAAGCGCTGCCTGCACACGCGCTCTACAGCGGTATTGATCCTGTCGCGTCCCTGCCTGCACAAGAAAAGGTAGCCTTGCTCGAGCGCATTGAGCGTATGGCTCGCCAACGCGACCCCCATGTGGTGCAAGTCATGGCGGGGTTGGGCATGGAGTATGACGTGGTGCTCGTGGTCGGTAGTGACGGGCGTCAATGCGCCGATGTCAGGCCGTTGGTTCGTTTGTCACTGACGGTCATCGCACAGAAAGACGGGCGTCGCGAAACAGGTAACGCCGGTGGCGGTGCTCGCATGGGTTTGGATTATTTCTCTGACGAACTGCTGGCTGAGTATGTTGACAAAGCGGTTGGAGAAGCGCTGACCAATTTGCAGGCAAAAGCAGCGCCTGCCGGTGAGATGACAGTGGTTCTAGGGTCCGGTTGGCCCGGCATTTTGTTGCACGAAGCCGTCGGACACGGCCTTGAGGGCGATTTCAACCGTAAGGGATCGAGCATCTTTGCTGGGCGTATCGGTGAGCGTGTGGCCTCTAAAGGTGTGACTGTTGTTGACGACGGTACGTTGCCCGACCGGCGCGGCTCACTGAACATGGACGACGAAGGCAACCCAACGCAACGCAATGTATTGATTGAAGACGGGATTTTGCGAGGTTACTTACAAGACACCACCAATGCACGCCTGATGAATGTGGCGCCCACGGGTAACGGACGGCGCGAGTCATTTGCACACCTGCCCATGCCTCGAATGACCAATACTTACATGCTAGCCGGCCTAGAAGAGCCAGAAGACATTATCAAATCAGTTAAACGCGGTTTATACGCAGCTAACTTTGGTGGGGGGCAAGTTGACATCACCAGCGGTAAGTTTGTTTTTTCTGCCTCAGAAGCCTACATGATTGAAGATGGGCGAATCACCTATCCCGTCAAAGGGGCGACGCTTATTGGTAATGGGCCAGACTCACTCACAAGGGTTTCGATGGTTGGTCATGATCTACAACTTGATAGTGGTGTTGGCACTTGCGGCAAGGAAGGCCAAAGCGTGCCTGTCGGCGTTGGCATGCCCACCATTCGCATTGATGGTTTGACGGTGGGCGGTACGGCTTAATACCTTGAACGCAAACATGAGTCACCGCGACTTGTTGCGAGATTGTGACGAAAAGCGGGTTCGAGAAGGGTTGTCTACTGAGCCTGAAACATTTTTTATGTTAGATTCGACTTTATGAACTGCAAACAAACCTGCCACTTTATGTTCTGGTTTTACTTTTTTGGCTTTGCACCGCAACTGGCGCAAGGGCATTCGAGTCGTTTCTGAGTTCAAACCGAATCCCCAAACCGCCAGCCTAGCTGGCGGTTTTTTTTGGTCTGAATGATTTGAGTCTTAGCCGTTCGCTTTGGGTTGGGCAGTACGTTACCCGTCATTAAAAGCGAGCAAATTTTTGTTGACTGAGAGTCAACTGACTATTAAGGAGGCAAGCGTGCCACACAATACTGATGATTTGCGGATCCGAGAGATTAAGGAATTAACACCGCCGTCGCACACCATGCGGGAATATCCTTGCTCGGAATCAGTGGCCGGCACGGTCCATGACTCACGTCAGGCGCTGCACCGTATCTTGCACGGTATGGACGATCGGTTGGCTGTCGTTATTGGGCCGTGCTCCATCCACGACACCAAAGCGGCCATAGAATATGCCAATCGCTTGAAAAAAGAGCGTGATCGTCTACAGGGTGATCTCGAAATTGTGATGCGTGTCTATTTTGAAAAGCCACGCACCACAGTCGGCTGGAAGGGACTGATTAATGACCCTGATCTTGATGGCAGTTTCCAAATTAACAAGGGATTACGGCTAGCCCGCCAAGTGCTGCTTGAGGTCAATAGCTTGGGCTTGCCCGCAGGCTGCGAATTTTTAGACATGATCACGCCGCAATACATCGCTGATTTGGTATCTTGGGGCGCGATTGGCGCGCGCACAACGGAAAGTCAGGTGCACCGCGAGTTGGCCTCTGGGTTGTCGTGCCCAGTGGGGTTTAAGAATGGCACTGACGGTAGCGTGCGTATTGCCGTTGACGCCATGAAGGCGGCTTCTCAGCCGCACCATTTCTTGTCGGTGACCAAGGGTGGTCATTCGGCGATCGTTTCGACTTTGGGTAACGAAGATTGCCACATCATCCTGCGCGGCGGCAAAGCCCCCAACTTTGATGCGGCCAGTGTTCAGGCAGCCTGTGAGGATCTGAGTAAAGCTGGGCTTGCCCAGCGCGTCATGATTGACTCAAGTCATGCTAACAGCGAAAAGAAGCCTGAAAACCAAACTGGGGTTTGTCACAATATTGCGCAACAAGTGGCTGCGGGTGATACTCGAATCATTGGCGTGATGATTGAAAGCCACCTAATTGGTGGTCGCCAAGACTTGGTCGCGGGTCAAGCACTGACTTATGGTCAAAGTATTACCGACGGCTGCATTGACTGGGAAAAGTCGGTGGCTGTTCTTGAAGAACTGGCTCAATCCGTCAGGGATCGACGATTGGCATTAGCCGCAACTGGCAAGTGAGATAAACATGGGACACACACCGATCATTCAACGTTTGAGAAAGCCGGTCCCGCCAGAGATGCTGGCCGCACTTTTACAGCGGTTTGGTGATCGATTTTCTGTGGCGCATGCCGTGAGGGAACACCACGGACGAGACGAGTCACCTTATCCCGACATGTTGCCTGATGCCGTCGTTTACGCGCAGTCGACCGAAGACGTGGTGTTTGTGGTCAAAGCTTGCGCCAAACACGGCATCGCGCTGATTCCTTATGGGGCGGGTTCATCACTCGAAGGGCACTTGTTGGCCATCGAGGGGGGTATTTCGCTTGATGTCAGTGGCATGAACCAAGTGGTGTCCCTGAACACTGAAGACTTAACGGTAACTGTACAGCCAGGCATGACGCGCAAGCAGCTCAATGAGTATTTGCGCGAAACGGGTTTGTTTTTTCCGATTGATCCCGGAGCCGATGCATCTTTGGGTGGCATGGCGTCCACTCGGGCGTCGGGCACCAATGCGGTTCGCTATGGCACCATGCGAGAAAACGTCCTCGGCCTTGAAGTGGTGACAGCGCAAGGCAAGTTGATACGCACGGCCAGTCGAGCCAGAAAGTCCTCCGCTGGCTACGACTTAACGCGTCTTTTTGTGGGCAGTGAAGGTACTTTGGGTGTGATCACCGAAGTCACTGTTCGCCTCTATCCTCAGCCTGAAGCGGTCAGTGCCGCTGTCTGCCATTTTCAGACGGTTCAAGATGCCGTTTTAACCGTGATTCAAACCATTCAACTCGGGGTCCCTGTGGCCAGGGTAGAACTCATGGATGCCAATGCCGTGAAGGCCAGTAACGCTTACAGCAAATTGACCCTGCGTGAAACGCCGCTGTTGTTGTTTGAATTCCACGGCAGCCCCATGAGCGTTGAAGAGCAAGCCCAAACGGTGCAAGAACTCGCCCGTGACAATGGCGGGATGGACTTTGAATGGGCCAAGCAACCTGAGGATCGAAATCGGCTTTGGACAGCAAGGCACAATGCCTATTTTGCCGGGCTTGGGCTGCGCCCTGGGTGTCGGGCGAGTACGACAGATGTTTGTGTTCCCATCTCACGCTTGGGTGACTGTCTGGATGAGGCCACACGGTTGGTGGCTGAGGCTTCGTTTCCGACCACGATTGTTGGGCATGTGGGCGATGGTAATTTTCATGTGTTGATGTTGCTTGACTCGGACAACGATCAAGAGTGGCAAGAGTCTGAGCGTTTGAATGAGAAGCTGGTTGCCATGGCGATTGCTGCTGATGGCACTTGTACTGGAGAGCATGGCATTGGCTTACACAAGTTGGATTTCATGCGTCAAGAGCATGGTGAAGACGTGCTCGCGTTGATGTGGGCGATCAAACGAGCCTACGATCCCAGCAATATCCTTAATCCAGGTAAGGTCTTGCCCATACTGGGGAATTCCCCTGCTATCGGGTAATTCCTCTCTGGCGCCAAGTGCTTAAGAAGTTACAGTGTGGGTCAATCCCAAACGCATGATTTTTAAACATGAATGCAAACACTGAAGTTAGAGAATCCGCTTCGATGCGGGCCAGTTTCGATGAGGTCCTGCACGCTTTAAGAGCGGTCTTGCCTGAGCACTGTATTTTGGCGCGCGAGGAACAAATGCGCCCTTATGAGTGCGACGGTCTATCGCTTTTTCGTGAATTGCCACTGGTGGTGGTCTTGCCTGAGACTGAGACGCAGGTGCAAGGCGTTTTGCGCGCTTGTCGACGTCTTAACTTGCCCGTTGTGACACGTGGCGCAGGCACGGGCCTCTCGGGCGGGGCACTTCCCCATGCGCAAGGTGTCTTGCTGGGCATGTCCAAATTCAACCGAATCAAAGCGGTTGATCCCATTTGCGCAACAGCCGTGGTGGAGCCTGGCGTTCGAAATCTGGCTGTCTCTGAGGCGGTGGCGCAATACGGCCTTTATTATGCGCCTGACCCATCGAGCCAAATTGCTTGCACGATTGGCGGTAATGTTTCTGAAAACTCTGGCGGTGTGCATTGTTTGAAATATGGTTTAACCATTCACAATGTGCTCAAAGCCAGAGTGATCACGCTTGACGGTGAAATTCTAGAGTTAGGCTCTGAGGCGCCAGATTCTCCCGGTCCTGATTTGTTATCCGCCTATATCGGCTCAGAGGGTATGTTGGGTGTTGTCACAGAGGTGACATTACGCTTGCTGCCCAAACCGGCGTTGGCCAAGGTCATCATGGCCAGTTTTGATGATGTGGAAACGGCGGGTCAAGCGGTTGCCGCTGTGATTGCCGCGGGCATCATTCCTGCTGGGCTTGAAATGATGGATCAGCGCGCGACAGAGATGGTGGAACCGTTTGTTAAAGCGGGTTACGACACGACTTCCAAGGCGATTCTGTTGTGTGAGTCCGATGGCACTGAGGTCGAAGTTGCCGAAGAAATTGCCCGCATGACAGCTGTTTTTCAGGGTGTTGGCGCCACGCGTATTCAAGTGTCTGAGACCGAAGCTGAAAGGATGCGTTTTTGGGCGGGTAGAAAAAATGCATTTCCGGCGGCTGGCCGAGTCTCTCCCGATTACTACTGCATGGACGGCACGATTCCAAGGCGTCACTTGGCTAAAGTGTTGCAGGCCATCGAGGCAATGGAAACAACCTACGGCTTACGTTGCGCCAATGTGTTTCACGCCGGCGACGGCAACCTTCATCCGCTGATCTTGTTTGATTCAAATGTTGAGTCTGAAGTCGAGCGGGCTGAGGCCTTTGGTGCGGCGATTCTTGAGTTGTGTGTTCAAGTTGGTGGCACGATTACCGGCGAACATGGTGTAGGCATGGAAAAAATCAATCAGATGTGCGTGCAGTTTGGGCGTGATGAGCTAGATATTTTCTTGAGCGTCAAACGCTCATTTGATCCAGACGGATTACTTAACCCCGAGAAAGTTATTCCAACTTTGGCGCGCTGCGCTGAGTATGGCAAGATGCATGTTCATGGCGGCAAACTGCCATTCGTTGATATTCCAAGGTTTTAAGTCATGGATTACATCTTGTCTCGGATTTCTGAGCAGATTACGGCCGCACGTGCCAACTTTCGCCCGATTGAGATTGTTGGGGGTGGAACCAAACGCTTTTACGGTAACCCACCCCCTGAATCCACTGGCCAAGAGGCATTGCAGTTACAGATGTCAACACTAACGGGTGTGGTGAATTACCAGCCCAGTGAGTTGGTATTGACGGCTTGGGCTGGTACACCATTAAGCGATATTGAAGCAACCTTGGCTGAACAAAATCAGATGATGGCATTTGACCCGCCTTCATTTGGTTCGGGGGCCACCATTGGTGGGGCTATTGCCGCCGGGTTATCTGGGCCACTGAGTTTTGGATATGGGCCCTTGCGCCATTACGTGCTGGGTACGCAACTGCTTGACGCCCAAGGGCGGATTTTGAAGTTTGGTGGTGAAGTCATGAAAAACGTAGCGGGCTACGACGTTTCTCGCTTGTTAACTGGCTCCATGGGAATGTTTGGTGCGATTGTTCAAGTTTCCATCAAGGTCATGCCCAAGCCATTGGTTGATCAGACGCTTTGTTTTGAGTGCGATGAGAAGCAAGCGCTTACGTTGTGCGAGGCTTTGAGATCGAAGACTTGGCCCGTGAAAGCCGCTGCGTGGTTGCCTGCCGATCGCGGCGAGGGTGGTCAATTGGCGCTGCGTCTTTGCGGCGCACAGTCAGCGGTTAAACAAGCCATTGAGGTGTTGGGTGGTCAAGCAATTGATGAGACAGCAGCAAAGGCGTGGTGGACAGCTTTTCGGGATCAAAAGACATCTTTTTTTGCACAACACCCCCTCTGGCGTCTGGCGGTTAAAGCCCGAACGCCAGCGCTTGATATTGGGCGGACAGCCTTTGATCTAGGCGGTGAGGTGCGTTGGGTTCAAGCCCAAGCTCAACCCGCTGTTATCCGGAAAATGGCTAGCGAAGCTGGTGGTCATGCGACCTTATTTCGCTGGGACCATGTGCAGCAAACGCCACCTGATGGCGTCTTTCAGCCCTTGGATCAAACATCGATTGCCGTGGTCAAACGTCTCAAAGAAGAGCTCGATCCAAAGTTTATTTTTAATGTGGGCCGCTTGGTAGCGGGTATTTAGGGAATCGATCCAAATGCAAACAAAGTTGGCAGCTTCAGTGAAAGAAACCGCTTTGGGTCAAGAGGCCGATGAGATCCTAAGGCGTTGTGTTCACTGTGGTTTTTGTACCGCCACTTGTCCGACCTACCAAATCTTAGGCGATGAGCTAGACAGCCCTCGGGGGCGGATCTATCTCATCAAAGAAATGCTCGAGGGCAAACCCGTCACCAAAACGACCCAGACACATTTAGACCGTTGCTTGACCTGCCGCAACTGTGAGACCACGTGTCCCTCTGGCGTTGAGTATGGCAAGTTGATCGACATCGGTCGGCAGATGGTGGATCAACACATTGAGCGGCCTTTAGCCGAGCGTTTTAAGCGCCAAGCCTTGCGCCAAACCATGAATGCATCGTGGTTTGCACCTGCCTATCGTATGGGACAAATGGTTAGAAAATGGTTGCCAACCCCCATACAAAAGAAGGTTGTGGCCAAACAATCGAAAGGGCAGTTGCCCGCGACGACTGCGCATCACCCGCGACAAGTTTTGATGCTTAACGGTTGTGTTCAACCGGGTATGATGCCTAACATCGATGCGGCCACGATCCGGGTTTTGGATAAGGTTGGTATTGGTTCGCAAGTGTTGGCGCAGTCGGGTTGTTGTGGTGCGCTTAACTTTCACCTCGATGCGCAAGAGCAAGCACGCTTTCAGATGCGCACCAACATTGATGCTTGGTGGCCTTTGATTGACAGCGGGGTGGTCGAGGCGATTGTCATGAATGCCTCGGGTTGCGGGGGGACGGTTAAGGAATACGGACATCACCTTAGGCTTGATCCACTCTATGCTCAAAAGGCTCAAGTCATCAGCGACCACGTCAAAGACATTGCTGAGATCTTGGCGCCGTTGGCTGACGTCTTGCGAGAAAAAATGAATGTGGCGAATTTGCCAGCGCGTACGGTGTTTCATCCACCATGCACGCTACAACATTGGCAGGGTTTGCGACCTATGAGCGAAACCTTGCTAAATTCGCTGGGCCTGGCGCTGCAGCCTTTCGAAGAAACGCATTTGTGTTGCGGTTCAGCGGGTGCTTATTCGGTCCTGCAACCTGAGATTTCAACAGCGCTTAGAGACCGTAAGCTCGGCCATGTTAACCAAGCCAAGCCCGACGTCATTGTTTCATCGAATATTGGTTGTATTGGCCACTTACAGTCAGGCACCAATACGCCAGTTAAGCACTGGATTGAGGTGGTTGATCAGGCGCTTTAAGTAAGCGCCTGATCTGCGCAGGCAAGTAACTGTTTTAAAAGCTAGTCAACGGCTTTGACCATCTCTTCAAGTACTTTCTTGGCATCGCCAAACACCATCATGGTCTTGTCCATGTAGAACAGCTCGTTATCAAGACCCGCATAGCCAGAGGCCATTGAGCGTTTGTTGACGATAATGGTTTTGGCTTTGTAAGCCTCTAGGATAGGCATGCCGGCGATCACCGATTTTGGATCATTCTTGGCGGCCGGGTTAACCACGTCGTTGGCACCTAAAACCAACACCACATCGGTCTGTGGAAACTCGCTGTTGATGTCATCCATCTCAAAAACTTGATCGTAAGGCACTTCGGCTTCTGCAAGCAGCACGTTCATGTGTCCGGGCATGCGTCCCGCCACGGGGTGAATGGCATACTTGACCGTTACGCCATTGGCAGTCAACTTTTCAGCCAGCTCTTTCAAGGCGTGCTGTGCACGCGCCACTGCCAATCCGTAGCCAGGAACGATAGTGACTGATTCGGCGTTACCAAGCAGGAAGGCGGCATCATCTGGGCTGCCTGAACGAACGCTACGAGCGCCTTGGTCAGACGCACTTTGACCGTCATCAGCGGCACCACCAAAACCACCCAAAATGACGTTAAAGAAAGATCGGTTCATGGCCTTACACATGATGTAAGACAGAATCGCACCGGATGACCCCACAAGCGATCCGGCAATGATCAGCATCGAGTTGTTCAAAGAGAAGCCAATACCAGCAGCGGCCCAACCGGAATAACTGTTAAGCATTGACACCACTACGGGCATGTCAGCACCACCGATTGGAATGATGATCAAAACGCCTAGCGTAAAGGCCAAGATCGTCATGATGATAAAGGGCGTCCAGTCTTGGGTCACCATGAACCAGATGCCAGCTGCGATCATCAACAAGGCCAACACCAAGTTGAGCATGTGTTGCCCTGGAAACGACACGGGGGCGCCTTGGAATAACCGGAATTTGTAGCGACCCGAAAGCTTACCGAATGCAATAACAGAACCTGAGAAGGTGATGGCGCCGACAAAGGTCCCAATAAACAGCTCAAGTCTGTTGCCAAACGGGATTGGGCCACCCGGCTCAGCGATGCCAAAGGCAGAGGCCTCAGCCACAATGGCCACCGCAATGGCTACGGCTGACAAACCGATCATACTGTGCATAAAGGCCACAAGCTCTGGCATTTTGGTCATTTCAACACGCTTGGCCATCACGGTGCCGATGGTGCCACCGATAACCAAGCCAAACACAACCCAGGCCAACCCGACCGTTGCTGTGCCTTCACGGGCCAGGCTATAAATCAACGCAGCCGTGGTCAGAATCGCCAAGGCCATGCCAGCAATACCAAAGGCGTTGCCAAGGCGTGAAGTGGTAGGGTGAGACAGGCCCTTGAGTGCTTGAATGAAGCACACCGAAGCAATCAAATAGAACAGGGTGACAAGGTTCATCGAGATCATGCTGTGTCCCCGTCTTTTTTGACACTTTTCTGTTTCTTCTTAAACATTTCAAGCATTCGTCGAGTCACCAAAAAACCACCAAAAACGTTTACAGCAGCCAGGGCGACCGCAAAGACACCCATGCCGCGGGCCAGATTGCCTTCGGTTAGAGCCGCGGCCAACATGGCGCCAACAATCACAATGGCAGAAATGGCGTTAGTCACCGCCATGAGTGGTGTGTGTAAAGCTGGGGTGACGTTCCAAACCACGTGGTAGCCGACGTAGACCGCCAGTACAAAAATGATGAGGTTAACAATCGTCGGATCAATGATTTCCATCTCAATTCTTCCTTAAAACTTCATTGTTTTCGCACATGAGGCAGGCTTGAACAATCTCATCGTCGCGATTGATGGCCAGTTCAGCACCGTTGGTGATCAACTTTAGGAAGTCGAGCAGGTTGCGCGCATAAAGGGCTGAGGCGTCAGTGGGCACCAAAGCGGGTAGATTGGTTAGGCCAACAATCGCCACGCCATTAACTTCAATGACTTGGTTGATTTGTGACAGCGGGCAGTTGCCACCGCGCTCAACAGCAAGATCAACGATCACGCTGCCAGGCTTCATGGCGTGAACCGTTTCCGCACTAATCAGATGGGGCGCTGGGCGACCAGGAATCAGTGCGGTTGTGATCACGATATCGGCTTGTGCGCAGCGCTGAGCAACGAGTGCGGCTTGCCGTGCCATCCAAGCTGGCGGCATGGGTCTTGCGTAACCACCTACACCTTTGGCGATTTCTTTTTCTTCTTCCGTTTCGAACGGCACATCAATGAATTTGCCGCCTAGCGATTCAATTTGTTCTTTGGCTGCAGGGCGCACGTCTGAGGCTTCAACCACGGCGCCCAAACGCTTGGCTGTGGCGATGGCTTGCAAACCAGCCACACCGGCACCGAGCACAACCACGCGGGCTGCTTTAAGCGTGCCAGCAGCGGTCATCATCATTGGAAAAAGACGGTCGTATTGATTGGCCGCCAACATCACGGCTTTGTAGCCTGCTAAGTTTGCTTGCGAGGACAATACATCCAAGCTTTGCGCGCGGGTGATGCGAGGCGCGGCTTCAAGTGCAAACGCAATTAATCCAGCCCTTGCCATGGCTTCAAGCCCCTCGGCGTCGAAGGGATCAAGCATGCCAACCAAGACACTGCCG
>CALBEY010000118.1 GCA_937888805.1 uncultured Burkholderiaceae bacterium | reverse complement strand
GCTCTGGCCGCTTAAGCGGTGAGCCGCTGCACTGATTTGTCTTTGGGTCAGGTGGGTAAAACCACAGCAGCGTCATTTACAAAGAATCGGACACTGCCGGGTCACACGGTGAGGTCTTAAAACTACGTGAATCGCCAAAGGACGGTTTGTCGGTAAACCACCCCGGAGGTTAAATCCAAATTAACCGAATAAGCATGTAGAACTGCCTGCGGAGGGCTTGCGGACGGGGGTTCAATTCCCCCCGGCTCCACCAAATACCGCAAAGGGCTCGGATGATCTCCGAGCCCTTTTTTTGTCGAAGACCCACGTATATTGGGGTTCGCGCCCACCGAGTTTACAGTGGCATGGTCAAGTGTCCGAAGCATTATTGCGCGACGGTTTTGGCCCTAATTTCAAAATACCAGGCGTGATCTGCCTGGTTTGGTATAACCAAACGAAGAAAAAAATCGGTTGGCTTTAACTTTCTATGTTGATCAAAAGGCGATAGCCGAGCAAATTCCTCCGACTAGCTGGACAGTGTGTGTTTTTTGAGGATTGTGTGTCGTCATCTCCGAATGTGGCAGCCAAGCAGCAGACCGTCCAGTGCCTGATCGAGCCGGCCAAAATTGTCCGATTATGAGGGGCGCAGGACGGCCAGAATCAAGATGTTGTGGCAAAACTAGGGAAGTATGATAAGGTAATACCTACCACTACTCTTGAGGTTGAACCACATGACCGCCGTCCCTGTTCGCCCCGTGGCGATTAAAATCGACGAAGACATCAAAGCCCGAGTGAAGCGCTTGGCGGATGCGCGTCAGCGCACGTCACATTGGCTGATGCGCGAGGCGATCACGCAGTACGTCAATAGAGAAGAAAAGCGAGAGGCGTTCCGCCAAGATACATTAAAAGCGTGGGAGGATTTTCGTGAAAACGGATTGCATGTGACCGCCGATGAGGCAGATGCCTGGATGGCTCAGCTCGAACAAGGCAATGACGTTGATCCGCCCGAATGTCACGCCTAATTTGGTCTCCGGCAGCGCTGCTGGATGTCAAGCGGCTCTATGACTTCCTCAAGCCCAAGGACCTTGACGCTGCAAAACGCGCCGCGAAGGCTATCCGCCAAGGTATCAAAGTGCTGGAGAAGCAGTCAGGATTGGGGCGCCCCGTTGAAGACATGGAAGATGAATTCCGTGACTGGATCATTGATTTTGGCGACAGCGGCTATGTGGTTCGTTACCGGGTTGACCAGCGCTTCGTCACGGTATTAGCCGTACGCCATCAGAAAGAGGTGGGATTTTGATTGTGGCAATTACCCAAATCTTTCCTGATTGATACCCAGCATTACCCTGGAGCTTCGAGGGTTGGTTCGAAACCAGTCGCCTGCCCTCCACCAAATACCGCAAAGGGCTCGGATAATCTCCGGGCCTTTTTTTGTCCAAGACCCCTGTATGTTGGGGTTCGCGCCCCCTACGCTGACAGTGACATGTCCAAGTGTCCGAAGCATTATTACGCGATTTCATTGCACCGGCATCGATCCTTGCACTATCGATAAGGTTTGGCGTTTCAGTACGGCGTTTTTAAATTAACGACATCTTGTTTAAAACGCTCAATAAATGGCGTATTTCACTGATCGTGAAATCGTTGCTTCAGACTGTCGACGACTGTCTTTGAAGTCATTTATGGATGGGTTTGGGTTGTTTACGCATCAATTCGCCAGGCTAACTGACGCTATGGGCAACGTGGTATCTGTCAACTAAAAGGAAATACTTAATGGTATAAATTCTTTTTTTGGTAATCAATACCGATATGCAAAGTTAAATTAACTGGCATTTTGACTGAGACTGACATGACAACAACAACACATTGTTGCGCAATTGTGCCTAGCCAAACATTCTTATCAATACATGTGCGATTCATTGCACTACTTGGCTTAATGGTCTTGCTTGCCGGTTGTGCTGGCACCCGCACCAACGATCCTGAGGCGATGAGTAACCACCTCAGCACATCAAACTATCAGGCGATTGCCGCGGTTTATTTGAAAGACGGCAAACCCAATTATGATGAAGACAACCTGCTAGATGCATTAGAAGCGGGTAAAGCATTCAACGACGCCGGCATGTGGGCGCAGAGCAAACGTGCCTTTGAAGTGGCGAGTAAACAGCTTGCCTGGAAAGAGGACTCTGTTGACACCCCATCTGAAGTCATGAATTTGTTGGGGACAACCTTGACCTCTAGCGCATTCGGCGCGTATCAAGGCAAGATCTTCGAAGGCGGCATGGTCGATTATTATCAGGCCATTAACGAAATCATGATGGGCAATGAACAAAACGCCCGTGTCGACTTCAATCGATTTGATGTGCGCATGAGCAACGCCGTGGCACAGTTTGCAAGCTTTCGCGAAGATGTCCGCGACAAAAATCGCGCTGAGATTGCCCAAGAAAACGCTCAGCAGGCCAAAAGTAGCCTTGACACCGCAAAAGGCCAATTCATAGAAGGCGTGGCCAACGTGCCCGGTGGACAACCTGACGCTAAAATCCGTGTGGCCGCTGGCGAATTCATGTCCGGCGTCTTTCGGGCCACCTCATCGGCTAGTGCGGACAAGAACGCCAGCAAAGTTATCAACCCCTTGCGCGAGGCCGCCAAAGCCTCTTCGAGCAACGCTGGCGCTCAATTGGCCAACCGCACTGCCAATCAATTACAGGGTGCTGGCTTTCAATCAAAAGGCAAAGTCTATGTGCTCTACGAAGACGGCAAAGGCCCGTCGTTCACTGAGTTTCGCATTGACTTGCCTTTGTTCCTCGTCACCAACAAGGTCACCTATTCAGGTATCGCCTTACCCAAGTTTCAGCCTGGCCAGCCCGCGTTTGGTCGCTTACAACTGGGAGGAGCCCCCACGGTAGAGATGACCAATATCACCAACATCTCGGGCATGGAGTTTGATGTGGCTTACCCGGGTATTGTCACCAAAGCCGTGGTCTCGACTGTGATCAAGACCGCCGCACAAGTGGCGGCTAATGCTGTCATTGACAGCGAGACCAAGGACGCCCCACTTCTTGGGGCACTGCTTAAACTTGGCGTTGGTGCTGCCCAAGCCGCTAGCACTCAGGCAGACGTCCGGGCTTGGGCCAACTTGCCTAACTCCATTCAGGTGGCGGTGCTTAACCGACCGGCTTCTGGTCAATTGAGCGTCAGTGCGCCAAATGGCTCTAAGATTGCAGATGTGCCGCTGCCCGATGCCGAGAACGTGCTGGTGCTGATCAAGGCGTCTGGGGTGGCAGGCAAGCCTGCCATTTACGCCAAGCCACTGCCAACCAGACCTGCTCCGGTGTTAAGTGCCAGCCGCCAATAATGCGCAACGCCGACCAAATGATCAATCTATCGATAATTAGGAAAACGATGAACCTATCCCAACTAAAGAACATGGTGGCTATCTCGACCGTCGGGTTAGCCCTGTCTGGTTGTGCCACCATGGACGTGGTCTCAAGTATTGGTGGAAACGCCAGTGATCCAACCGCAATGGATTCATTTGGCTTGACGACCGAGGACTTTAACTATGCCGCCAAGACAGCCGTTGATGAATTTTTGGCGTCGCCCGTGTCCAATCGAGCCGATGGTCGCCGTTGGCGCGCGACACTGGGCGATGTGGTTAACGACACCACGTTCAAGATCGACACACGCAGCATGACATCGCGCATGCGTAACAAACTGATTAACTCAGGCAAGTTTTCATTTTCGGGCTTCACCGGTCAGGATCGCACGTCGTTTGTGGCTGATTCGCGCCAACTCTCAAAATCCTCGTTGGTCGACCAGCGCACCGTCGCCAAGGCGGGCACGGTCCAAGCACCCGATTTGGAGTTCTCTGGTGAAATTCGCCAACGCACCAATGTCAGCGGCGATGGCGGTCGTCAACGACTAGAATATGAATTTGACTTCCGTGCGGTAGATGCCAACACGGGACAGATCGCCTTCTCCACACTGGTTGATATTAAAAAGCTGGGTTCAAACAAAAACTTTGCATGGTAATTGACTGGCACCCCAGCCGAAAGGACTGCAACATGCACGATGACATGACTCAACACACCACGGCGCACAGACCGTTGCCAAAACTCGTTTTAGCCGTGGTCACAGCATTTGGGGCTCAAACAGCGGTTTGGGCACAAACATCAGCAGCGGCCCAACCCGTGCAATGCACGGATACTCGAGCCGCCACTGACATCGTGCGCGCTGAGCTAGACAATTGGCTCGATTCCGAGCAAGGGCAAAAACTAGAGGCCCGCTCAGAGCGCGGCGAGATCGTGCTCGCGATCAGTGACCCAACGATGGTGATGTCGCAGTCGAGCAGCTCAAGTTTTGGGAAGTCGCGGGTTTTTGCTTATGACAAGGCACTATTGAACGCTCAAGCTAAATTTGTCAAAGAACGTCAGGCTCGAACCGAAACTGAACTCGCAACGCGGCGGTTTGATTCTGCACCACCGATGGAGCAGATGAAACTTCAAGAGGAAGAACGCGAAGGCAGGCTGATGCGTATTGGTGATAAGCTCTTCGCGCTGACTGAAGCCAAACTCGACAGCGCCTTGCGCGAGGAGGGCGTCAATATTGAAGCCATAGAAAAAATTGAACCCAGTAAGAAGTTAGACATTTATCGCGAAAGCGTGGGTCGCAAAAGCGTGACCACGGCCATGGGTCAGATTGCAGGGATGATACCCATCGAAAATATTGAAGCGCTTGACTGTAACGGCACGGCTGCCGTTGCCACCATTGCGGTTTACTCCGACAAAATGCGCCAATTCGCACAAGACGTTGCCGCCGGAAAACCCGTCATTGCCAACCCTGAAAACGCTTCAGGCAAAACTTTGAAATCCACTATCCGGGAAGAAATCAAAGACGGTGATATTCCATTTATCGCTGGCTTACGCGTGGTAAACGATCAGGATGGATTTCCGTCACTTGTCAGTTACGGTCAATGGGCATTCGTGGCAACGGGCTCGACACCGCAAGCCAAAGAACGCGCCAAGCAGACGGCTCTTAATTTTGCTGAAGATGCGGCTCGCTCACAAATCGCACTGTATTTGAAGGGCAGCATGACACTGATGGACAGCTCGAATGTCAATGAAGAGTCTAGCGAAGTGGCCACAATAACCCGTAATGATGTCACGACTGAGCAGGTCAGCGAGATTATTGAAGCGCAGCTTCGTACGGCAACCGCCAAAGCGACGATCAACATCACAGGCGTTCGTGAGATTGGTCAATGGACCATGGATTACCCAGATCAGCCAGGCATACAGATGGTCGGAAAAGTGCTCGCCTGGTCACCGCAGTACGCTGATGCCATCCGCTCGGCCACGGGTGACAGCAAGCGCCAAGCCGTCAACCCCGCTGCTCAACCGCAAACCCCACAAAACCCAACGGATGCCACCGTACGTAAAAGCAAGAGCAAAAACAATGCTGCTGATTTCTAAACACCTCAAAAGTCTCAGCGCTGCGTTCTTGATTGCTTTATTGGCTCTGCTATCTGGGCAGGTCCAAGCACAAGTTACCGAAGCCACCATGACAGCCACTGGCAATGGCCTATCACGCGATGAGGCCGTACAGGCCGCGCTAGTCAGCGCTGCAGGTCAAGCCTTTGGCATCAAGCTAAGCGCTCAGTCAACGTCATCAAGCCTGGCCGCCGAAGCCACCACCAATCAAGGCAACGAGAATGCTTACTTGTCTGTACTAAACAAAGAAGTCACTCAACGGGTCAACTCGCCAAACAACAGCCCTATTCTGGGCTATACGATTGACAGCGTTTCACAAAACGGCCCCTCTTGGGAAGCAACGGTTACCTTGCGCTATGCCAAGTTCGAACAGATGGGTGCCAAGTCTGAGCGTCGCAGCATGATTGTGGTCACTCAAGAAAAACGGTTTCGTGACCTTTTGATTAACAACATCGAGCAGGCATTGGTTGGCAGCCGCCGGTTTGATGTGCTTAACCGCGACAATCAAGCGCTGTTTGAACAAGAGAAGGCCTTTGTGACAGGATCGGATGCCGCCGCTGCAGAAGTTGCTCGTCTTGGCCAAGCCAGCGGGGCTGACTATCTCGTGGTGGCCAGTTTTCCAAGTTTGGGCATCAGTAACAACCAGCGTGAGACGATTCGATTGACCGGTGAAGTTCTGGTGCAAAGCTCAGTTAGTGGCACCGTATCCATTGAGGTGATTGAGTTTTCCTCACGCAAACTGAAATGGTCTGGCACAGAAAAGTTTTCGGCGACCTACAAAGGTGCTAGTGCCGTTGGCAACCAAGCCTTAAGTAAACTCGTATCGAATGCTTCGGTCAAACTCGTTGACCAACTTGTTGAAGCCATCTACCCCATTCGCGTGGCCAAGGTTATGGGTAAAAACATGGCTGTGATCAACCGCGGCTCGTCTTCAGTCACAAAAGGTCAGGCGTTTGTGGTGTTTCTGATGGGCGAAGAAATCAAAGACCCGCAAAGCGGCGAGTCATTAGGCGCGCTCGAAATCGAAATTGGCACCGCCAAGGTGATCAACACCAACCCAAAGTTCTCTGTGGTTAAACTTGACGACGGTGAATTTGATACCGATTCAGACTATTTGGTCAGGCCTGTAAAATAGCCCATTGGCTTGGAATAAAAGCTTGGCTCGCAACTAAGGGAACCGCTCGTGAGGCAACAAGGCATGACGTCTTCATTGAGGCTTGGCACTGTCGCCGTGGCGGTTACCATGAGCACGTTGCTTGTTAGTTGTGCTGCGCCAGAGCAGCAACCGTTAAGCCCTGTTCTTGATCCCAACGCCCCCATGCGGGTATCGACCGCGCGAGTGACCACAGAACCACCTGACCCTGTCGGACAACTCTTTAATGACAGACCAAGGCAGGTCGTGACATACGCCGTTAACACCGACCCGCTATCGGTGCTGTTTCGCGATCCCGCGTTTATCGTCAAACTGTCACCCCCTGAACAGATTCAACCATCGAC
>CALBEY010000117.1 GCA_937888805.1 uncultured Burkholderiaceae bacterium | reverse complement strand
CCGCGAGGGTGGCCGTACCGTTGGCGCCGGCGTCGTCGCCTCGATCTTGAAGTAAAAGCATCCCGAGCATTTGAACAAATGCTCGGGATGCTATTTTGTAAGAAGTATAGGGGCATAGCTCAATTGGCAGAGCGTCGGTCTCCAAAACCGAAGGTTGGGGGTTCGAGGCCCTCTGCCCCTGCCACAACAATAGTTATTTCTGTCACGCGCAATTAAAAGATTAGAGTTTTATTGAATGTCTAACAACAACGTACAGACTGTCACCAGTATGGTTGACCGCCTCAAACTGCTACTTTCTGTGGCAATTATTGTCGCGGGAATTGTTGCGTTCTCTATGTTGGAAAACGAAATTGCGGCACCCGTTCGAGTGGCCATATTTATCGTTTCATTGATCGTGGCGGCCGGTGTTGCTGCCATTAGCGAGCCTGGAAAACGTTTTATTGGTTTTGCGCAAGAGTCTTATTACGAAGTGCGCAAAGTTATATGGCCAACACGCAAGGAAACTGTCCAAATGACGGGCATCGTTTTTGCGTTCGTTGCTGTGATGGGGATTTTTCTTTGGTTGTTAGATAAAAGCCTAGAGTGGGTGCTGTACAGCATCGTACTCAATTGGAAATAACAAGGACTGGCTATGAGCAAGCAATGGTATGTCGTCCATGTTTATTCCGGGATGGAAAAGAGTGTTCTAAAAGCGATGATGGAACGCATTGAGCGCGCATCACTTCAATCTTTTTTTGGCAACATTTTGGTTCCATCTGAAGAGGTTGTCGAAATCAAAGGTGGACAAAAGTCCATCACTGAACGACGAATTTTCCCAGGTTATGTTTTGGTTGAAATGGATCTAACCGATGAAACTTGGCACTTGGTGAAAAGCACACCAAGGGTAACCGGGTTTCTCGGCGGTAAAGGTAACCGTCCTGCACCAATATCAGAGAAAGAAGTTGAGAAGATATTGTCGCAGATGGAGGAAGGGGTTGAGAAACCGCGACCCAAAGTACTTTTTGAGGTTGGTGAAATGGTCAGGGTTAAAGATGGCCCATTTGCTGACTTTAACGGGAACGTCGAAGACGTTAATTACGAAAAGAGCAAAGTTAGAGTGTCCGTTGCCATATTTGGACGCTCGACACCGGTTGAATTAGATTTTGGCCAAGTCGAAAAGGCTTGATTGTTAAACCCCGGGGAGTGTTCTTGAAGGAACACGTTTGTACCCGCAAGGAGTAGAAAATGGCGAAAAAAATCGTCGGATTTATCAAGCTGCAAGTTCCAGCTGGTAAAGCCAACCCGTCACCACCGATTGGTCCAGCACTGGGTCAACGTGGTTTGAACATCATGGAGTTCTGTAAGGCTTTCAATGCTAAAACACAAAGCTTAGAGCCGGGATTACCTATTCCGGTTGTTATTACGGCTTTTGCTGATAAGAGCTTTACTTTTATTATGAAGACGCCACCAGCGTCAATCTTGATAAAAAAAGCTGCTGGCATTCAAAAAGGTTCGCCACGTCCACACACAGACAAAGTTGGCAAGTTAACTCGTGCGCAAGCCGAAGAAATTGCCAAAACCAAAACCCCTGACTTGACAGCAGGAGACCTCGATGCAGCAGTAAGAACCATCGCAGGTAGCGCCCGGAGCATGGGCATCACGGTTGAGGGGATTTAAATGGCAAAAACATCTAAGCGTATGGCTGCGGTAGAAGCCAAAATTGAGCGCAACAAATTCTATCCTTTGACTCAAGCGTTAACGCTAGTAAAAGAATGTGCCACAGCAAAGTTTGATGAATCAATTGACGTGGCCGTTCAATTGGGTATCGACCCAAAGAAGTCAGATCAACTGGTTCGGGGTTCAGTGGTTTTGCCCGCAGGAACAGGTAAAACAATGCGTGTCGCGGTGTTCGCGCAAGGTGATAAAGCGCAACAAGCCAAAGATGCTGGAGCCGACATTGTTGGTATGGAAGACCTTGCCGAGCAAATCAAGGCTGGTAATTTGGATTTTGACGTGGTCATCGCTTCGCCTGATGCCATGAGAATTGTGGGCGCGTTGGGTCAGATTTTGGGCCCACGAGGCCTGATGCCAAACCCCAAAGTTGGTACCGTTTCACCTGATGTTGCGCAAGCGGTGAAAAATGCCAAAGCAGGTCAAGTTCAATATCGAACAGACAAAGCAGGCATTGTTCATGCCACGATTGGCCGCGCATCGTTTGGCGTTGAACAACTGCAAAGCAACTTGGTTGCTTTGGTTGACGCGCTAAATAAAGCCCGCCCATCGGCAGCAAAGGGTGTTTATCTTCGCAAATGCGCCGTGTCATCAACAATGGGTGGTGGTGCACGCGTTGAGGTTTCTTCTATAACCGCATCAGCTTAATTGCTGGTCGTTAGTAACAGACTTTGGGCCATGTCGAGGGTTGTTTAACAACTATCGGCATTGCTGTCAAAGACCGCTGGAGCGTCATGGCTTAACAAGTCAAGACACTTAATACCGGAAACGGATCCAGCGCAGACGGCGTCCATGGAAGATTTCTTCTAGAACTCGACCAGGTTCGCCGCGTTCGGCAGACACAGGGATTGGTCCCGGTGTCATTTGATGGAGTGTTCTAACCGTGAGTCTCAATCGTAAAGAAAAAGCGATTGTCATCGAAGAGGTAACCGCGCAAGTTTCGGCGGCCCAATCGATTGTCGTCGCTGAGTATCGTGGTCTGGATGTTGCTGCCGTCACCGTACTGCGCAAAACTGCGCGCGAGTCAGGCGTGTATCTGCGTGTCTTAAAAAACACGTTGGCACGCCGCGCGTTGGCTAATACCCCTTTCGAGGGGCTGTCATCGCAGCTAACAGGTCCTTTAATTTATGCCGTTAGTAAGGATCCTGTTGGTGCTGCAAAGGTTCTATCTACATTTGGTAAAGAAAATGACAAACTGGTGATTAAGGCTGGTGCGCTGCCAAACAGCACACTTGATGCCGCCGGTGTGAAGGCGTTAGCGACAATGCCATCACGTGAAGAGTTATTGTCTACTTTGCTCGGAACCATGCAGGCACCCGTTACAAAGTTTGTTCGTACGCTCAATGAGGTTCCAACCAAGTTCGTGCGTGGTCTAGCGGCCGTGCGCGATCAAAAAGAAGCGGCTTGAAAAAGCACGTTAAGTTGGCCTTGACGGTAAACGATAGCCATAACCTGGTTAATTAATATATTCGGAGTTTTAAAAATGAATAAAGCAGAAATTCTTGACGCCATCGCCGGTATGACCGTGCTTGAGTTGTCAGAACTGATTAAAGAAATGGAAGAGAAGTTCGGTGTTTCAGCTACCGCTGCCGCGGTTGCTGTTTCAGCACCTGCCGCAAGTGGTGCTGTTGCTGCGGAAGAGCAAACGGAATTCACCGTTATGCTGACTGAAATTGGCGCTAACAAAGTCAGCGTCATTAAAGCTGTTCGCGAAATAACAGGTCTTGGTTTGAAAGAAGCCAAAGACTTGGTTGATGGCGCACCAAAGCCTGTGAAAGAAGGCGTCTCTAAGGCTGAGGGCGAAGAGTCAAAGAAAAAGCTTGAAGAAGCTGGCGCAAAAGCAGAACTTAAGTAATAGCGTCATCAGTCACCCGGAGATGCCAGCTGGTTTCTCCGGGTTTTGCGTCTTTAGGAAACCCATCCTTTGATGACTTTTTTAGTTGGGTTTCCTAAAGTTGTATACCTCCGGGCCGTGGTTAACGGCCCCTGTAACCCAGAGTCGGAGTGCACATGCCTTACTCGTTCACCGAAAAAAAGCGCATCCGCAAAAGCTTTGCTAAACGCGAGGACGTGCAGGACGTTCCTTTCCTTTTGGCAACACAGCTTCAATCTTATTTAACGTTCCTGCAAGCAGACAGTTTGCCTTCGGCGCGTAAGCCCGAAGGTCTTCAAGCTGCGTTTTCGTCAATTTTTCCAATTGTTAGCCATAACAGTATGGCGCGACTCGAATTCGTCAGTTACTCCTTAGGCGAACCCGTGTTTGACGTCAAGGAATGTCAGTTGCGTGGTCTAACTTACGCATCACCACTGCGCGCCAAAGTGCGTTTGGTGTTAATGGATCGTGAAGTTAGCAAACCGACCGTCAAAGAGATAAAAGAGCAAGAAGTCTACATGGGTGAAATGCCATTGATGACAAGCACGGGCTCATTCGTTATTAACGGGACTGAGCGCGTCATTGTTTCTCAATTACATCGTTCACCAGGCGTGTTTTTTGAGCATGATCGGGGTAAAACCCATAGTTCAGGCAAGTTGCTGTTCTCAGCACGCGTTATTCCATATCGTGGCTCATGGCTTGACTTCGAATTTGATCCTAAAGATATTTTGTTCTTTAGGGTTGATCGACGACGCAAAATGCCAGTATCCATCTTGCTAAAAGCGATCGGAATGACACCAGAAGCCATTCTGGCAAATTTCTTTGAGTTTGACCAATTCGAACTACAAACCGACGGCGCGTATATTGATTTTGTTGCTGAGCGCTGGAAAGGTGAAGTTGCTCGTTTTGATATTGCAGACAAGAAAGGCAAGGTGATTGTTGAAAAAGACAAACGCATTAACGCCAAACACCTACGTGACATGTCTGCAGCCGGCATTACTCGTGTTTCGGTACCAGATGACTTTTTAATAGGTCGCGTATTGGCAGCCAAAGTTGTTGATGCTGACACGGGCGAATTAATTGCTTCAGCCAATGATGAAATCACCGATAACTTGTTGGCAACTATCCGCACAGCAGGTGTTCAGCAAATACAAACGCTGTTTACCAACGATTTGGATCGCGGTCCGTACATATCACAGACGTTACGCACGGATGAAACCGCGGACCAGTTGGCCGCAAAAGTCGCTATTTATCGTATGATGCGCCCTGGTGAGCCACCAACAGAAGATGCTGTTGAAGCGCTGTTTTTCCGGTTGTTTTATAACGCTGAGAGCTACGATTTGTCTCGCGTCGGACGTATGAAGGTGAATAGTCGCCTTGGCCGTGGTGATGATATCACTGGCCCAATGACACTGACCAACGAAGACATCCTTGAAACAATCAAGGTTTTGGTTGAGTTGCGAAATGGTCGTGGAAATATTGACGATATCGATCACTTGGGTAATCGACGTGTCCGCTGTGTTGGCGAATTGGCTGAAAACCAATTCAGGGCAGGGCTGGTTCGAGTCGAGCGTGCCGTGAAGGAAAGATTGGGGCAAGCGGAAACGGAAAACCTAATGCCGCACGATTTGATCAATTCAAAACCAATTTCAGCAGCAATCAAAGAGTTTTTTGGTTCCAGTCAGTTATCTCAATTCATGGACCAAACCAATCCGCTGTCTGAAATCACGCACAAACGCCGCGTTTCAGCACTCGGGCCAGGTGGATTAACCAGAGAGCGTGCGGGTTTCGAGGTTCGTGACGTTCACCCTACGCACTATGGTCGAGTGTGTCCGATTGAAACACCTGAGGGTCCAAACATTGGACTGATTAATTCGATGGCGCTTTATGCTCGGTTGAATGAATACGGTTTTCTGGAAACACCCTACCGGAAGGTTTCTGATCGACAAGTCAGTGAAGAGATTGAATACCTATCAGCCATTGAAGAAAGCAATTTCGTTATTGCGCAAGCAAATGCGCAATTGAATGAAGATGGTGTATTTGTTGATGATTTGGTGGCTTGCCGCCAAGCGGGTGAAACGTTGTTAACGTCGCCTGACAACATTAACTTTATGGATGTGGCGCCATCTCAGATTGTCTCAGTTGCGGCCTCACTGATTCCGTTTCTTGAGCATGACGATGCAAACCGCGCGCTGATGGGCGCCAACATGCAAAGACAAGCCGTTCCTTGTTTGCGCCCTGAGAAGTCTTTGGTTGGGACAGGCATCGAACGAACCGTTGCCGTTGACTCAGGCACGACGGTGCAAGCACTGCGTGGTGGCGTGGTTGATCACGTTGATGCCGATCGAATCGTGATTCGAGTCAACGATGACGAGAACGTTGCCGGCGAGGTTGGTGTTGATATCTATAACTTAACCAAGTACACACGCTCAAACCAAAACACGAACATTAACCAACGCCCGATTGTCGGTCGAGGTAACGCCGTGGAAAAAGGTGATGTGATTGCAGACGGCGCATCAACTGATTTGGGTGAATTGGCGCTCGGTCAAAACATGCTTATCGCATTCATGCCGTGGAATGGTTACAACTTTGAAGACTCCATTCTTTTGTCAGAAAAGGTTGTTTCAGACGACCGTTATACCTCTATTCACATTGAAGAACTAACGGTTGTTGCGCGTGACACCAAGCTTGGCCCCGAGGAAATCACCCGAGACATCAGCAACCTGGCTGAAACCCAGCTCAATCGTCTTGATGAGTCTGGCATTGTTCACATTGGGGCAGAGGTTCGGGCTGATGATGTGCTGGTCGGAAAAGTAACACCCAAGGGCGAGACGCAACTGACGCCAGAAGAAAAATTGCTTCGCGCCATTTTTGGTGAAAAAGCATCTGACGTCAAAGACACATCGCTCAGGGTTTCATCAGGCATGGTTGGCACGGTTATTGACGTACAAGTGTTTACTCGCGAAGGCATTCCCCGTGATAAGCGCGCGCAGTCAATCATTGATGATGAGTTGCGTCGATACCGTTTGGACTTGAACGATCAATTGCGTATTGTCGAAGACGATACCTTTGATCGTATTGAGAAAATGTTGATCGGCAAAACAGTTAATGGTGGCCCTAGAAAGCTAGCCAAAGGCATCGCGCTGACCAAAGATTACTTGGCTGACCTTGATCGTTGGCAGTGGTTTGACATTCGTTTGTCAGATGAAGAGCATGCGTTGATTCTTGAGCAAGCGAAAGAATCTATTGAAGGCAAGCGCCATCAGTTTGATTTGGCCTTTGAAGAAAAGCGTAAGAAGCTAACGCAGGGTGACGAGTTGCCACCAGGCGTGCTTAAGATGATTAAGGTCTACCTCGCTGTCAAGCGGCGCTTGCAGCCGGGCGACAAGATGGCGGGCCGCCATGGTAACAAAGGTGTGGTGTCACGAATTGTGCCGGTGGAAGACATGCCACACATGGCTGATGGCACAACCGTAGATATTGTTTTGAACCCATTGGGCGTTCCTTCGCGAATGAACGTTGGGCAAGTGCTTGAGGTTCATTTGGGCTGGGCAGCAAAAGGTTTGGGCAAGCGTATTGAAGAAATGATGCGCGACGAAAAGAAATCCCAAATCAAATCGTTACGCACCTATCTGAATCGTATATACAACGAAACAGGCGCTGGTGCCAATATCGATGAACTCAATGAAGACGAGTTGATTGAATTGGCATCCAATCTTAAAAACGGTGTGCCATTTGCCACACCCGTATTTGACGGCGCGGCTGAGTCAGAAATCACCAAAATGCTTGAAATGGCCTACCCGGATGAGGTTGCGAAAGCAATCGGACTGACGGAAAGCCGGACGCAAGCGTGGTTGGTGGACGGACGGACTGGAGATCAGTTTGAGAGACCAGTGACGGTTGGCTACATGCATTATTTGAAGTTACACCACTTGGTGGATGACAAGATGCATGCGCGATCAACGGGTCCCTACTCTTTAGTCACACAGCAGCCGCTTGGTGGTAAAGCCCAGTTTGGTGGACAGCGATTTGGTGAAATGGAATGTTGGGCCCTTCAGGCTTACGGCGCTTCTTACACCTTGCAGGAAATGTTGACCGTTAAATCCGATGACATTAGCGGACGAACCAAACTTTACGAAAACATTGTGAAGGGTGATCACACCATTGAAGCCGGCATGCCGGAATCTTTCAATGTGTTGGTTAAAGAGATTCGATCTCTTGCCCTTGACATGGATTTGGAGCGTAAATAATGAAGGCGCTACTCGACTTATTTAAGCAAGTCTCGCAAGACACACAATTCGATGCCATCAAAATCGGCATTGCGTCTCCTGAAAAAATTCGGTCGTGGTCGTATGGGGAAGTCAGAAAGCCAGAAACGATCAATTACCGTACGTTCAAGCCTGAGCGTGATGGTTTATTTTGTGCAAAGATCTTTGGCCCCATCAAAGATTACGAGTGTTTGTGTGGCAAGTACAAAAGACTGAAGCACCGCGGCGTCATTTGTGAGAAGTGCGGTGTCGAGGTGACGGTAGCGAAAGTTCGTCGCGAACGCATGGGACACATTGAACTGGCAAGTCCCGTCGCGCACATTTGGTTTTTGAAGAGCCTACCTTCGCGTTTGGGCATGGTTCTTGATATGACGCTACGCGATATTGAGCGCGTGCTTTATTTCGAAGCATGGTGCGTCATTGAACCAGGTATGACACCACTGAAGCGCGGTCAAATCATGTCTGATGATGACTATTTGGCTAAGACGGAAGAGTATGGCGATGAGTTCAGGGCACTCATGGGCGCGGAAGCTGTTCGTGAACTGTTGCGCACCATCGAAATCGATCGTGACGTTGAGACGCTACGAGCTGAATTGAAGGCAACCTCATCTGAAGCCAAAATCAAGAAAATCTCTAAGCGACTGAAAGTGCTAGAAGGTTTTCAGAAGTCGGGCATCAAGCCAGACTGGATGGTGATGGAAGTTTTGCCGGTTTTGCCGCCAGATCTTCGACCGTTGGTGCCGCTAGACGGCGGTCGTTTCGCTACCTCCGATTTGAACGATCTTTATCGCCGGGTTATTAACCGTAACAACCGCTTGAAACGATTGTTGGAACTCAAAGCACCAGACATTATTTTGCGAAACGAAAAGCGGATGTTGCAAGAGTCCGTTGATTCGTTGCTTGATAATGGACGTCGCGGTAAGGCAATGACTGGGGCAAACAAGCGGCAATTGAAGTCATTGGCTGACATGATCAAAGGCAAGAGCGGTCGTTTCCGCCAGAACTTGCTGGGCAAACGCGTCGATTATTCTGGTCGATCGGTCATTGTTGTGGGCCCAACGCTCAAACTGCACCAGTGTGGTTTGCCAAAGCTAATGGCTCTCGAGCTTTTCAAACCCTTCATTTTTAATCGTTTGGAAATGATGGGTTTGGCGACGACCATTAAAGCAGCAAAGAAATTGGTCGAAAGTCAGGAACCGGTGGTCTGGGATATTCTCGAAGATGTTATTCGTGAGCATCCGGTCATGCTGAACCGAGCGCCAACGCTTCACCGTTTGGGCATTCAGGCTTTTGAACCAGTGCTTATTGAAGGCAAAGCCATTCAGTTGCATCCACTGGTTTGTGCCGCTTTTAACGCTGACTTTGACGGCGACCAAATGGCCGTTCACGTGCCATTGTCTCTCGAAGCTCAAGTCGAGGCACGCACACTGATGCTTGCGTCGAACAACGTATTGTTCCCTGCAAACGGCGAACCATCGATTGTGCCTTCCCAAGATATTGTGCTTGGCTTGTATTACGCCAGTCGCTCCAGTATCAACGGCAAAGGTGAAGGCATGTTCTTTGCTGATGTGCCAGAGGTTCAGCGCGCTTACGACAACAAACAAGTTGAGCTGCAAACGCGGATCACTGTTCGTTTAGAGCAGTGGTCGCGGGATGCACAAAGTGAATGGGTCTCCGAAACCATTCGGGTTGAAACAACCGTTGGTCGTGCGCTTTTGTCTGAAATCATGCCAAAAGGCTTGCCTTTTGAACTGATGAATCGTTCACTGAAAAAGAAGGAAATTTCACGACTCATCAACCAGTCATTCCGTCGCTGTGGTCTTCGTAACACCGTTATCTTCGCTGACAAGCTCATGCAGTCGGGCTTTCGTTTGGCCACTCGTGGCGGCATTTCTATTGCCATGGGTGACATGTTGATTCCCGCGGTTAAGGTTGATATCTTGGCCCAAGCCAGTTCTGAAGTTAAAGAAATTGACAAGCAGTACTCATCAGGTTTGGTTACCTCTCAAGAGCGATACAACAACGTTGTTGATATTTGGGGCAAGGCCGGCGATAAAGTCGGTAAGGCAATGATGGAGCAACTGGCAACTGAGCCCGTCGTTGATCGTCACGGAAAGACGACTGAACAGGAGTCATTTAACTCCATTTACATGATGGCAGACTCTGGTGCGCGTGGTTCAGCCGCTCAGATTCGACAGCTTGCCGGTATGCGCGGTTTGATGGCAAAGCCAGATGGCTCAATTATTGAGACACCGATTACTGCGAATTTCCGTGAAGGCTTAAACGTATTGCAGTACTTTATTTCCACGCACGGCGCACGTAAAGGTTTGGCCGACACGGCGCTCAAGACAGCGAACTCTGGTTATCTGACGCGTCGTTTGGTCGATGTCACACAAGACCTGGTTATCACGGAAAGTGACTGCGGTACCTCGCAAGGTTATTCAATGAAGGCCTTGGTCGAGGGTGGTGAGGTTATCGAGCCATTGCGTGAGCGTATTTTGGGTCGCGTGGCGGCACTTGATATCGTTAATCCTGACACCCAGGAAACCGCTATCGCCGCTGGCACATTGTTAGACGAAGATTTGGTTGATTACATCGATAAACTGGGTGTTGATGAGGTGAAGGTTCGCACACCGTTGACCTGCGAAACACGACATGGCTTGTGCGCCCACTGTTATGGCCGCGATTTGGGTCGGGGTGTATTGGTTAACGTTGGTGAGGCAGTTGGTGTTATTGCTGCTCAGTCGATTGGCGAGCCAGGTACCCAGTTAACGATGCGAACATTCCACATTGGTGGAGCGGCCTCTCGTTCAGCGATGGCCAATAGTGTTGAAACAAAATCAGCCGGTACGGTTCGTTTTGCCAGCACCATGCGCTACGTGACAAATCCCAAAGGGGAGCGAGTGGCCATTTCGCGATCTGGCGAAATTGTTATCTATGGTGAAAACGAGCGCGAGCGCGAACGGCATAAGGTTCCTTATGGCGCAACGTTACAAGTTAACGATGGTGATGCGCTAAAAGCGGGATCGCGTTTGGCAACGTGGGACCCTCTAACCCGTCCAATTGTGTCGGAATATGCGGGCGCCATCCGTTTTGAAAACATCGAAGAGGGCGTTACGGTTGCCAAACAGCTTGATGAAGTGACTGGCCTATCGACGTTGGTCGCAATCACTCCCAAGACGCGTGGCGGAAAGATGGTGCAAAGGCCACAAATCAAATTGGTCGGTGAGAACGGTGAAGAGGTGAAGATCGCTGGTACAGATCATTTGGTTAGCATTTCTTTCCCTGTCGGTGCCTTGATTACGGTTCGTGACGGTCAGTCGGTCAAGATCGGTGAGGTGTTGGCTCGAATTCCACAAGAGTCACAGAAGACCCGAGATATCACGGGTGGTTTGCCTCGTGTAGCCGAGTTATTTGAAGCACGGTCGCCCAAAGATGCTGGTTTGTTAGCCGAGGTAACCGGTACCGTGTCTTTCGGAAAAGACACCAAGGGTAAGCAGCGTTTGGTTATTACGGATCTGGATGGCATTTCTCACGAATTCTTAATACCCAAAGAAAAGCAGGTGTTGGTCCATGATGGTCAGGTTGTCAACAAGGGTGAAACAATTGTCGATGGCCCAGCCGATCCACACGACATCCTCCGTCTGAAAGGTATTGAGCGTCTCGCGACTTATGTCGTCGATGAGGTTCAAGATGTTTATCGACTGCAAGGCGTGAAAATCAACGACAAGCACATTGAAGTCATTGTTCGCCAGATGTTACGTCGCGTTTTGATTATGGACGCTGGCGACACTAGCTTTATTGCCGGTGAGCAGGTTGAACGGTCACAATTACTCAATGAAAATGATCGGATGGTGGCTGATGGAAAGTTACCAGCGACACATGAAAACGTGTTGCTTGGTATTACGAAAGCTTCTCTTTCGACTGATTCCTTCATTTCAGCGGCTTCTTTCCAAGAAACGACTCGAGTGTTGACCGAAGCTGCCATCATGGGTAAACGTGATGCTTTAAGAGGCTTGAAAGAAAACGTTATTGTTGGACGACTGATTCCGGCAGGTACAGGAATGGCCTACCATGAAGCCCGTCGTGAAAAAGAAGTGATCGAGGCAGCTGAGCGGGAAGCAGCGAAGATACTGGCCAATCCGTTTGAGGATGCACCAGTGATGGCCGATGAGGCCGATGCCATTGGAGATGATGGTGTCTCAGTAGACGATGCACCCGCATCATAAGCAGTATGCAGATGGCGAGTATCGACGATTTAAAAGTTGATGCTCGCTAGCTTTATTTGCCTATGGTGAGTTGACAATTTAAGTTTGGTAGGATAATCTGATTGGCTCTGTAAATTTTCGCCCTGTTGTGCCTGAGTAGGGTGCGACGGTATGGATGCGAATGAATGACAAGTTCGCTAAAAGTTAGGTTTTAAAGCAACACGCAACGTTATTTTTGTCGAGTTGTTGAACAAATAAAGGCTTGCTTAACAGCCCCTGCGTTTGTTTATGGCATATCCGCTCTTTTACGGTTCTCCGTCCGGGGTGGTTATGTTGCTGTCAGTAAACCCACGGATTTAAGAACGCTGCCTGGGAACAATCTCAGCAGTTTTATAGGAAAGAGGTATGCCAACCATTAACCAACTCGTGCGCAAGCCTAGAGCTGTCGCTACGATCAAAAGTAAAAGTCCAGCACTTGAGGAATGCCCTCAACGCCGTGGCGTTTGCACCCGCGTATATACAACAACACCAAAGAAGCCTAACTCAGCCTTGCGAAAGGTTGCTAAGGTGCGCTTGACGAATGGTTTCGAAATCATCTCGTACATTGGTGGTGAAGGCCACAACCTACAAGAACACTCAGTGGTTCTGGTGCGTGGTGGTCGTGTGAAGGATTTGCCAGGTGTTCGGTATCACATCGTTCGTGGATCGCTTGATCTCCAAGGCGTAAAGGACCGTAAGCAATCACGCTCTAAATACGGCGCCAAGCGTCCCAAGCAAAAGTAAGTTTGAAAGCCGTCTTAGCATCAATTGCTAGCGATGGGTTAAGGGTGTAGCACGCTGTTAAAAGTGCTTAGCCAACCGACCGGGTATCCGGGAAACGTAAGTGGTTCATTTTTTGGTGAACCAAGGGGCAAAAGCCCCAACTGAATCGAGATTAAAGGAACTGCAATGCCACGTCGTCGCGAAGTACCAAAACGAGATATTCTCCCCGATCCCAAGTTCGGCAGTGTTGAACTGGCGAAATTCATGAACGTTGTTATGCTCGCCGGCAAAAAAGCTGTCGCAGAGCGCATCGTTTATGGCGCCCTTGAACAAGTGCAGAGCAAGTCCGGCAAGGATCCGCTGGAAGTGTTTGATCTTGCGGTCAACAACATTAAACCCTTGGTTGAGGTAAAAAGCCGTCGAGTGGGTGGCGCTAATTATCAGGTCCCTGTTGAAGTTCGGCCCGTTCGCCGTTTGGCATTGGCTATGCGTTGGCTTCGTGAAGCAGCCAAAAAGCGCAGCGAAAAGTCGATGGACTTAAGGCTTGCAGGTGAATTGCTCGATGCTGCCGAGGGTAGAGGCGCAGCAATGAAAAAACGTGACGACACACATAAGATGGCCGAAGCTAACAAAGCGTTCAGCCATTTCCGCTGGTAACTTTAGGAAGTCATTATCATGGCCCGTAAAACCCCGATTGAGCGCTACCGTAACATCGGTATCTCTGCGCACATCGATGCAGGAAAAACCACCACGACAGAACGCATCCTGTTCTACACCGGTGTTAACCATAAAATTGGCGAAGTGCACGATGGTGCTGCGACAATGGACTGGATGGAGCAGGAGCAGGAGCGCGGTATCACCATTACCTCCGCTGCGACAACAGCGTTCTGGAAGGGCATGGGGAATAATCTCCCTGAGCACCGCATCAATGTCATTGACACCCCGGGCCACGTCGATTTTACGATCGAAGTTGAACGTTCAATGCGAGTGTTGGATGGTGCGTGCATGGTTTACTGCGCTGTGGGCGGCGTTCAGCCTCAGTCAGAAACGGTATGGCGTCAAGCCAATAAGTATGGTGTGCCACGTTTGGCTTTTGTAAACAAGATGGATCGTACCGGGGCAAATTTTTTCAAGGTCTACGACCAGCTGAAATTGCGCTTAAAAGCAAACCCAGTGCCAATCGTTATACCTA